>JAADFS010000324.1 GCA_013152795.1 Deferribacteres bacterium | reverse complement strand
CCCTGGCAGGAGGGGGTTTTTATATCTCATCACGGACAGGGAGATCTCCGGCCTGTCACACATACGGACAGCGCGCAGGGCGATGGCAGCGGGCATCCGGATGATTCAACTGCGGGAAAAACAGATGTCCAGGAAAGACATCTACAGGGAGGCACTCTCCATCAGGTCCCTCACCCTGCAACACAAAACAACCTTCATTATCAATGATTACATCGACATTGCAATGGCGGTCAATGCCGATGGTGTCCATCTCGGGCAGGATGACATGCCTGTTGAAGAAGCGAGAAGGATTATGGGCAGGAAAAAGCTCATCGGCGTCTCGACACACAGCCTTAAACAGGCGGTTGCGGCGCAGGAGGCAGGGGCAGACTACATAGGCTTCGGCCCGGTATCATACACAGCAACCAAAGACGCTGGCAGGCCCAAGGGGCTGAATGCCCTCAGGAAGATCAAAAGCCGCATAAATATTCCAGTGGTTGCAATAGGTGGGATTACCCCCGAGAATGTCGGTGATGTGCTTGCTTCAGGCGCGGATGCGGTTGCGGTGATTTCAGGTATTCTCAGGGGAGATATCAGGAAAAACACGGAGAAATATCTCTCCGCTGTCAGGAACCGTGAGGAGTAACGATTATATCCTTCAGTTGTCTTTTGGGTACATGGTGAACGCCCTTTTTATCACGCCAGTATCTGATATCCCCTGACTCGCCGACCTTTTCAATCACCACCTTTTCTGCGGGTTTGCCGAGGGCGATGACCAGGAGTATCTCGAAATGCCCGGGTATTCCCAGCGCCTTTGCGAGGGCCTTCCTGTCAACAGAGCCGATGATACACCCTCCAAGCCCTTTCTCAACAGCTCCCAGGAGGATGCTCTGTGCTGCAATTCCCGCGTCATATCCGAAACTCTTACTGATGCGTGTATCGCCCAGGATAATTATATAAGCAGGCGGTCTTTCACCTTCGGCAGGGCCGTCCCAGTCTTTAAGATACCCTGCCCATTTCAGGCACGAGAATATCTTTTCATTTGTCCCGGGGTCAGATGAAAGGTAGTATTTCAGCGGCTGCAGGTTTGCGCTTGACGCGGACAGCCGTGCGAGGTCCACAAGGCCCTTCAACGTTGCCGCCCTTATCTTCTCATCCGCGCGGAACCGGCGGTAGCTTCTGTTTTTTCTGACGAGCAACTTAAGCATTTTGTAAAATTTTAACATAAATAATTTATGCCCGCAAACACAATGAAAACATGCAACTACAAAAACTTCAACACCAACCCTTACAGTGCATAAAAACATCTACGGGCGGGCAGGAGGACCTGCCGGTTTATGCAACATTAAGGAAACTTATAGAGAATTCCCTGATATGAAGCGGATTACACAGTTTTGTGAAACAGATTACACAAACCCTACCCTGGTTCACTCCAACTCCTGTCCAAATAATATTTTTTGTTTTTAGCATCAAAATTGCTTATAATACGGATATGTTTAAATGCGGCATGTTTAAAAAACAAGACGGCATATCAATCATCGAACTTATAATCGTAATGTCGATAATTGCAGTCCTTGCGGCTGTAGCCGCCCCCCAGTACGGCCGGTTTATCGCCAAGAGCAGGGTACAGAGGGCTGCAACAGATTTACTCCAGAACATGAGGCTTGCAAGGACAATGGCCATCAAGGAAAACAGGGAATATTTAATTACCTTTAATATACCTATGAACTCCTATTCAATCGGTTTTGACGGAGACGGCAATGGCTCCCTGCTCGATGCGGCGGATGGATATGAAAACGGGCCGGTCAGGAAGGTGGATCTGCAGGATGAATACGGAGAAAATGTCGTACTGGGCACCACCAATTTTGTACTCGTGCCGCCCAATGGACCGGACGGGGTTGCAATTAAGAACACTAACTCGCTGCAATTCCTTCCTGACGGCACGGTATCCCCCGGAAGCAGTTATGTATACCTGCAGCATAGAGGTGCGGAAAGGGCCTATACATTCTGTGTTGAGCTCGTCAACTCAACGGTTAAACTCAACCTTCATATGTGGCGCGGAGATGCAGACAATCCGGGGGAGACAGAGTGGCTGGAGATAAGATGAAACTGATTAAGGAAAAAACAAGAACGGGGAAACAGAGACAAATGAAGTGCAGCGGTTTCACGCTGGTTGAAGTGATGATAGCAATGGTTGTACTGCTTGTCGGCATGATCGGCGTAATGTCTATGCAGTATTTTTCAGTCAGGGGCAATGCCGCCAGCAGGGAGTTGCGGATAGCCACCAGCCTGAGCCAGCAGGTGCTTGAAAACCTGAGAGCTACTCCATATGCAAACCTGAGCAGCACAACGGATGAGCAACCGCCCAAAGGAGTGGCTATATCCGGCAATGTACAGTTCACAAGGGCATGGTGGGTTGTACCGGATTGCGTGGGGCTGGCAGATAACGGCGATACGTGTACCGCCAACACCCCTGCCCCTGCATGTATAAGCGACCCTGACGCCACAGTGATAGTACCCGTTTCCGTAATCCGCGTAAGGACATGCTGGAGCGACAGGAATGGAGTAAACCATTCCGTAACCCTGGACACAATAAGGTGGGATGAAAATGCTACTCCATAAAAACAACACAGGATTCAGTCTTGTCGAGTTGATGATCGCCATTGTTGTCAGCACCATACTTATAACCGCCGTCTCGGCAACATACATTGCCCAGAGGCGTTCATATGTTGTGCAGGAAAATGTATCTGAGATAAACACACAGGCCAAGATCGCCCACGATGTAATCGTAAACGATATAAAAACCGCAGGGTTCGGCGTACCGGCAGATATGAATCAGGATCCCGTAAACAGTTTAACAACAGTGGTAAGCTTCAGCGACAGCGATGTTGCTCCTGATACTATCACGATTGTAGGCGGTTTCCGGATTCTGGGCACCCTGTGGCCTAAGGGTTTCGGACCCGGTGATAATATACCCTGTCCTGCATCGGTACCCTTAGGGTCAGCAACTGTCAACATAGATTATGAAGATCCCACGAACGTTTTTAATACTACAGATAAGAGTTCCTTGAGTATTGACGGTATAAATTATGCCAGGGTCATAAACGTCTCCGGCAATACCATCACACTTGACCGCCCCCTGTCCCAGGATTTTCCGCTTTTGGACCTGAACGGCGATGGTTTTTGCGATACAGGCCGTCCTGTTTACTTGATAGAAGATACGACATTCTGCGTGGATGCAGGTGAAGTCCTTCACAGGATACGAAGAAATGCAAACCCTGCCGCCTGTGCACCTGCTGCGAATTCAGACGACGATGAACTTGCCGAAAATATAGAAGACCTTCAGTTTGCGTATGCTGTAGATACCGACAATGACGGGCAGATAGATGACCTTAACAACGACGGTGTCATTGACGATGCAGATTATATAGACAATACCTCTGCATCTTTTGGAACCGGTATTGATCCTGCGACAATCAGGGCTGTAAGGGTTAATGTGCTTGCACGCGCTAACCAGGGAGACAGCAATTATGAGGGATTGGGCAACCCGCCGTCACCTATAGAAAACCGCACCCATGATCCAACAAATGACAATTTCAGACGCAGGTGGTGGCGGACGATTGTAAATATAAAAAATCAGTGAGGTGAACATTATGTTGAAAAAACAAGACAACGGTTATATCCTCGTTACTGTTTTACTCTTACTCCTCGTGCTGACGATTGTCGGCATGTCGGCGATCGGAACCAGCTCCCTTGAAAATATGCTGTCCGGAAACATCAGGCTCAAGGAGAGAAACATCGCAAAGGCGGAGGGAGGAGCTGACATCAGTCCTGCGGTGATTGAAGAGACCGTCAGGACACAGGATACGAAAAACTTTGCAGACATTATTAACGATCCGAGCTTACCCTCGGAATTGAGGTCAACACCTTTTGATCCTGACGGCACACCCGATGCATCCAATAATCCCGACCTGGCCATTGATATACATCCGGACAACCCCGGAGTGGATGTGCTTGTAGATATTGACAAGATGTACACCAAGTGGATGGGGGGCACTGCAATAGAGTTCGCCTCCGGATATGAAGGCGTAGGCAAAAGCGGAGGCAGCGGTTTCTATACCTTCTACAGGATAAATTCCACAGGCAACGACGTGATATCTTCGAGCTCCTGTGTCGGATGTATTTACAGGTATGTGCCGAAATAACGGGGGAAAACATGAAAGACGTAATCAAGAAAATAATTTCAGCTCCGGTGCTTTCCCTTGTTCTGCTCCTATTATTTTCAAGTGTCAATGCAACCGGCGCCATGTCCCATGAAAACACTGAAGAAAATGCAAATATGGTAAGGGCTTCCGACCGTATAATTACAGGCAGAATGGACGAATTCTCAAAAAGGGGAATCGTCGTAAACAATACAGGTTACAGACTGTGCAATGGGGTAAGGGTTTTCAGCAGGCTTAATACGATAATACCTTTGAGTGATCTTGACAGCGCGGAAGACGTAAGGCTCTTTAAAAGCAGAGGCTGTATAAGAAAAATCAAGGTATTAACCTTTGCTCAGTGAGGGGACATCATGAAAAACAGAGATGGCTGTTTTTTTGTTGTTTTATTAATAGCTTTCCTGTGTATACCCGCAGCGGCACCTGCCTACGATATTAACGACTATACCGCATATCCTCCCTTTGTTTCAAATGCAGAGCCGCCCAATATCCTCCTCGTTCTTGATGAATCCGGCAGCATGCAGTTCCCCGCATATCTGGACTGCAACGGCTGGTCAGGCTACAGCAGCGGGCGTGCAAAGTGCGGTACTTCCAGCAGTATCAACTATCCTGAATACGGCTATGATACAGCCAAGGAATATTACGGATATTTCAAGAGCGATAGATATTACAAGTATTCAACCTCTGCCGGTAAATTCGTGGAAAACAGCTTATGCTCATTCGCGGAATCAGACCCTGAATATAAGATAGGCAATACCTCCGGATGCATTTCAGGCAACCTTCTTAACTGGGCCACAATGTCAAGGATAGACTTGCTGAGAAAGGCACTGATAGGCGGCAGGTCGATTACTTCACCGCCGAGCAGCAGTGTGCATACTTTAAGAGGTGAGGGGGGCTGGAAGACATTTTCGGATCACAACCTCGGCTGTACATTCACCCTCTCGGGCGGCACATATCCGGACCTTGATCATAAATTATCAATAAGCAATTACGGGTCAGCCGGAACATGCGGATATCTTACCGTCATGGCCGACGGTTCCTCCATATGGGGCAGCAGTGATAAATTCCGTTATATACACCAGTCCGTAAGCGGCGATTTTGATGTAAAGCTGCGCGTTGTAAGCGCCCCTTCGGAGACAGGCTCAACATTTGCCAAGGCCGGACTGATGGTACGGGCCAGTACAAACGCCGGCAGCCAGCATGTAATGGTCATGGCCACCTATGGGTACGGTCTACAATTTGCACGCCGTCTTACCGCTGGAGGAGACACCACCACATTTGACTCTTACGTAAATGTCAGCTACCCTGTATGGGTACGCCTGGTCAGGAGCGGTGACACATTTACGGCATACTATTCCACTGATGAGGACCCTGCAACAGGCCCTAACGGATGGACCCAGCACGGGAGCACAACCGTCAGCATGCCTTCTGCAGTACTCGTGGGGATGGCGACATCCTCTTATTCATCAATCGGTACACTCGGCAAAGGAGAATACGACCAATTCATATGCAGTGCCTGTACTGATGATGACTTTGACGACGGCTCTTTTAATACGTCGGTCTGGACCGCGGAAGACATTAATACAGCCGCTTCAGGCACCCAGACGGAAAGTTGTACAGATCCCTGCAAGGTCGGTACACTTTCAAATGCAAACATCCAGGTGGATGATGACAACAGAAGAGGTGTGATACAGGAGGTCTCCGACAAGGACAATGATCTGGTCTTTGATGACGATGCGCCGAGGTTCGGGCTTATGATCTACGCAAGCAACAGCAGGTACGGTTGCATGGAGTATCCTATCACGGGTGAAGGAGGCTCTATGGAGGAACTCCTGGAAGATATACAGAGCATACCTCCATACTCCGGCACGCCCACAGGTGAGGCGCTTAATGAGGCATGGGACTACTTTATTCAGACCAATGCCCATTCAGGCTGTAACAACAGCGCTTATATCGGCGGCGTGGGATCGGCAAAAGACCCCTGGTACAAGGAGGATCCTGACAGTCCCGGGTCATTGATACCAGCGCCGTGCAGAAAGAGCTTCGTGCTTCTCATTTCCGACGGGCAATGGAACGGCAGCGTTGACCCTGTTGTTCCTGCAAGGAAAACCCATGTGAATGATATCAGGAGCATGCCAGAGACACAATCGCTGAATTACTACACTGTCTATATCTTCGGAGATGCGGACGCAGGGGAAAATTCCATGCAACAGACCGCGATGTACGGTGGATTTGTCGAGGATGACGAAACAGGCGACGGCAATACATGGCCGTATAACCGGACTAATTATCCCGCGGACAGCAGAAAAGAGACACTGCCTGCCGCGCCGTGCGATCCGTCCGCCCCGCCGATGGACGACAACTGCCAGGAATGGGATAAAAAAGGAACCGGCGGGCCTGACGGCATACCCGACACATATTACAAGGCCTCAGACGGCAAAGAACTGGGAGCGACACTTATCAAGGCCATAGAAAACATCAGCAGGAAGTCCGCATCAGGAACCGCAGCCAGTGTGCTCGCCACAACAGGCGGAGGCGAAGGCGTTGTATACCAGGCGTATTTCTATCCCAAGAAAGATTCACGCAGTTGGCTCGGCTATCTCCATTCCCTCTTTGTCGACAGTTACGGAAACCTGCGTGAAGACACGAACGGAAACGACTCTCTTGACTTAGCCTCCGATAAAATAATTATTATGGATTATGACCCTGATGAGGGAACTCTGGTCTACAAATGCAGTGATTCGGACGGAGACGGCCAGAGAGATTCCTGTCAGAGCGAGCCCGAATCCGACGGCCTTCGCAGCATAAATCCTGTATGGGAGGCCGGCTATATTCTCTGGAAAACACCTCCTGTGGAGAGAAACATTTTTACGACCATTGACGGCTCATCACCGGTAGATTTCACAACGGCGCAGTCTTCCGTACTTGAGCCGTATCTGAGGGCAGATGAACCTTCGGAGGCGGACAATATCATCAACTGGATCCGGGGTGACGATATCACCGGTACAACCGACTCATGTCATACAAACGGCTACAGAAAGAGAAGCATAACCATTAACGGTACGAGCAATGTATGGAAACTCGGGGATATCGTATACTCCACGCCGACCGCCGTAGGCCAGCCTATGGAAAACTACGATCTCCTGTATGGAGACAGCTCCTATACGGAGTTCAGGTATGCGGCCCTGAACAGGCGACAGGTGGTTTATGCGGGGGCCAATGACGGCATGCTTCATGCATTCAATGCAGGCTTCTATGATGAGAACACATTCAAATACTGCGCCGACGGCGTTGACGACAGCGGCAACTGCATCGCCGGCGGACATGAACTGGGGCAGGAACTCTGGGCGTTTATACCGCGGGGCCTGCTGCCTCACCTTAAGTGGCTGACCGACCCTGAATACACGCATGTATACTACGTGGATTTAAAGCCCAAGATAACGGATATGAAAATATTCACCCCCGACGACACTGTTCATATAAACGGTTGGGGGACAGTGCTTATCGGCGGGTTCCGTTACGGCGGAAAGGACATAAGCTGGACCTATGGCTCCAATACCTACACTGCCTCACCCGAATATTTCGCCCTTGATATCACTGATCCCTTGAATCCGGTGCTCCTTTGGACGTTTTCCGACTCTGAACTCGGACTGAGCATGTCTTATCCGTCTGTCGCGAAAATCGGTAATGACTGGTTTGTAATCTTCGGTTCCGGTGCCACCGACTATAACGCAAACTCGAATCTCACGGCTTTCCAGAAGGGGAACATATTTGTCCTTAAAATGTCGGGGGGGAACAACGGAATTATAACCAATTGGCAAAAAGGCACAAATTTCTGGAAAATATCCACTGGTTCCACAACCGCCTATCTGTCTGATCCGGTCTCTGTTGATGTTGATATGAACTTTGATGTGGATGTGATATACATAGGAGAAAATTACCAGCAGGCCGGTATCTGGAATACTGTGCTGCACAGGATTACCACCAAAAAGGGGACCGAACCTCCCCTCGGCTGGTCGAACTCTGTTATTGCAGATATAAACAGCATCAGCGTGGGCAAAGATGCGGCGAAGAGGATCACTTCCGCACCGTCAGCGGCAATGGATGACAGGGCCAACCTATGGGTCTTTTTCGGAACAGGACAGTTCCTGGGCACATCGGATAAAAACCAGACAGACAGCGGAGGCTTTTATGCCGTCAAGGACGGTTGCTGGGACGGAACCTGCTATGATTCCTACGATTCCTTTGATTTTATAGATATATCCAAGTCCACTGTGGCCCCTGACGGCACCGTCAGCGGCGTCAGCGGCTGCGGCGGCACGGTGAGCACATGGTCTGATCTCATAACCGCCTCTTATAACTGTCAAGGATGGGCGATGTATTTCAGCCAACTCGGTGAGGGCACGGATTTTACGGGCCAGTCCCTTGTGCATAATGGTGAAAGAATGATCACCAAACCCCTTGTTCTGGGCGGTCTCGTGATGTGGACGACATATATTCCCGACATTCCCTCTGTTGAATCGTGCGGCGATATAGGAGAAAGCAATGTGTATGCGGTCTATTATGAAACCGGTACGGCTTACAGGGATTATGTGTTCAAGGAACAGAAAGACGCAGCCGATGAGGTCTCCAAGGGAGGCAGCACATCTCTTGATATTGATAAAATCGCCCGTGTCAAAAAAGCCGGTGAAGGGATGTCCTCGTCTCTAAGTGCGCAGATAACGAAAGACGGCACCGCCAAGAGCTTTGAGCAGCATTCCACAGGGGCCATCCTTGAAATTGAAAGTTCCACTCCGAAACCGCTGAAGAGCGGCCTTACAAACTGGAAAGGTGATTGCCTGCAATGATTAGGACTATCCGCAGAGGCATTCCTGCAATATTGCTGGCAATGCTCCTGTTCGGCTGCAGCAGCGAACAGCCTGCAGTTAAAGATGCATCAGAAACCGGCAGCCGTACTCCGGCAGTCCAGGCCCCGGCAGCGAAAAAATCCGCTATAGTCATCGGACCACCCAGCGCAACCAGACAAAGCATCATCTCACTGAGTGCGGACAGGGCAATCCTGAAGGATGCAGAGATAAACTGGTATGTCAATGATATCAAGGTCGAATCCGCAAAGGGAACCCGTTTTACTTCGGACGAATTAAGAAAGGGAGACATTGTCCGCGCGGTCGTTGTCAAAGGCAAAAAAGAACTGCCTTCAAACGAAATAATAATAAAAAACACGCCTCCCGTGACGCTCAGGGCCGAATTATCCCCTGCCATGCCGAGAGCTAACTCTACCATAATAGTTGATATAAAAACAAGCGATATCGACGGTGATAATATTACGTTCAAATACAAATGGACTGTAAACGGCAAATTTGCGGGGGAAGAGGAGTTTCTTGACGGAGACCTGAAGAGAGGAGATATAATCACCGTGGAGGTCACTCCCTTCGACGGTGAGGATTACGGAAAGACTATCAGACTCAATACAAAGGTCTTCAACTCTGTACCGGTTTTCTCGGCAAGAAAACCTTATCTGGAGGGCAATACATATAAATATCAGATTACGGCGACCGACCCCGATGGGGACGAACTCACATATGCACTTAAAGAGGCCCCTGAAGGCATGAGCATTGATCCAGCCACCGGGATGATTACATGGAATGTAACTTCAAAAGATGAAGGCGTTTATGACGTCAAGGTATCCATAAGCGACAATAACGGCGGCGAGATCATCGTCCCCTTCAGCACCCGGATAAGCTTTGCCGGAGAAGCTGAATAATCCTTAACGTTGCATAAACGCGGCAAGGGAGGCTGCCGTAAAACCTTTATAAAGCGATGGGATATTGGAAATAATTCTTTATTGCAGGAATTAACGGGAAATGAAATTCCAAAAGACGTCAATATGCCGTGCGAAATATTTCCTGAAGGTATCGCAGATAAAGCTTTTCCGGCAGCCTCCCTTGCCCGCTGGCGATGTTTTTATGCCAATGTAAGATTAGTCTTTATGATTCATAATAAGTAGCCGAAGCGCCTTCATTCTCCCATACAGTAACCGACGATATGTCACACCTGTCTTTTCCGATTTTTTTCTTGATCGACTCGAATATCCATTTGGCGATATTTTCAGAAGAAGGATTTTTTTCGGTAAATGGAAAGACTTCATTTAAGAACGAATGATCGAGAGAGGCGATGACCTCGTTTGTTATTTTCTTTAACTCATGGAAGTCTATCACCATTCCGGTATCATCCAGCCTTTCCGAAGAGACCGTTACCTGAACCCTCCAGTTATGGCCGTGCAGTTCTTCACATTTGCCTTTATATCCCCTGAGCTGATGCGCTGCGGAAAACTGTGATTCCACCATTAGCTCGTACATAAGACCTCCCGGAGACTACTGACTGTCTTCAAATTTGAAAATGATTTCGCCCTCTTTCGTAAGACCGTATTCCCTGGCAAATTCCTCGATAAGCTCAGGGTCTTTTTTCAAGGTCTCTATCCGGTTCCTCATCTCGTTGTTCTGCTTTTTAATCGCGGCGGTCTCCATCAAGAGTTTATCCCTTGCTCCCCTGAGCTTCATATATTTCACCAGGCCGTTTTCGCCTATGATCAGACTGACCATCAGGTAGATGGAGAGCAGGACGGCAAATGTAATAAAGACCAGTTGTCTCCTTTTCCTGCTCTGCTGAACCTGCCTGCGCCTTACGTTCCGCATTTGACCGTATTCCTTATTTAACACTGTAAAACACGTCCCTGCCGCGGTAAACCGCGGCTGCCCCGAGCTCCTCCTCGATCCTCAACAGCCTGTTGTATTTCGCAACCCTCTCGGACCTCGAGACAGAGCCGGTTTTGATCTGGCCTGTATTCATTGCAACGGACAGGTCTGCAAGTCGTATCCTCGGTTTCACCGGACCTGTGTGACACCACGGATGTGTATCCCGCCCTTTTCGCGGTCTCCATGGTATCGATCGTCTCTGTCAGAGAGCCTATCTGGTTTAATTTAATCAGGATTGAATTGGCGATGCCCCTCTCTATTCCCCTTGAGAATATCTGCCGGTTCGTCACAAAAATATCATCGCCTACAATCTGCACCTTTCCGCCTATCCTTTCCGTCATTGCCTCCCAGCCGTCCCAGTCATTTTCAGACAACCCGTCCTCAATGGACACCACGGGATATTTCTCTATCAGTTGCCCGTAATAATCTATCAGATAATCCGAACCCACGGACTTCCCTTCAAAACGATACTTACCCCTGTTGTAAAATTCCGATGCCGCGGCATCAATGGCGATAAACACGTCCCTGCCCGGCTTGTAGCCCGCCTTTTTGATTGCCTCGATAATCAGGACGATCGCCTCTTCATTGGATTTCAGGTCAGGGGCGAATCCCCCCTCATCGCCCACGGATATGCTGAGCCCCTTTGATTTCAGGATGGACCTCAGACTGTGAAAGACCTCTGATCCCATCCTCAGGGCCTCGCTGAAGCGCCTGGCACCGGCCGGCATTATCATGAATTCCTGTATATCCAGATTATTATCGGCATGCGCGCCGCCGTTGAGTATATTCATCATGGGTACGGGAAGCTCTCTTGCACCCGCGCCGCCGATATACCTGTACAGTGGGAGTCCCGCCTCCAGGGCCGCGGCCCTTGCCACGGCAAGAGACACGCCCAGTATGGCGTTTGCCCCGAGCCTGCTCTTGTTTTCGGTTCCGTCGAGTTCGATCATGAGGTTGTCGATAAACGCCTGTTCGGCAGCCTCTATGCCCATTACCTTGGGCCCTATCTTTTCATTTACGTTCTTTACCGCCTTGCGGACTCCCTTTCCCGAATAACGCCTGTCTTTATCCCTCAGCTCAAGCGCCTCCCTCTGTCCCGTTGAAGCTCCCGAGGGAACGGCGGCCCTTCCCTGTGCGCCTGTCTCAAGCACGACATCAACCTCAACCGTCGGATTCCCCCTGCTGTCGAGAATCTCCCTTGCCGTGACATCAATGATCTCACTCATTCAGCACCTCCATTTTTTCAATA
>JAADFS010000323.1 GCA_013152795.1 Deferribacteres bacterium | reverse complement strand
TCTTCTCGTATCCTTCTACGATATAATTTTTACCTTTTTTGACTACTCTGTGTCCTTCAGATTGCAACAGCCTTTTCTGGTTATTTATCCCACCGGGATATTTTTCATTAAGTATTCCGCCTGTTTTTAAAGTACGCCAATAGGGAGTTATTTTTTTCTTCCCTTCTCTTGCTTCTTCTTCGGCTGCATTTGCCGCAATCAATGAAAAAATCCCTGTAGTGAGAGGGCACCCAACATTAGCTTTGTGTTTTTTGGCAACTTTATTTCTAATTTCATTGGTTGTGATGAGTTTTCCTCTGGGCACCTTTTTCATAATTGCATCTACCTCTAATGGTGCAGGAATGGCTATTGTTCCGGAACCCCATTTCTTTTTTGCCTTTTCTGGTATTTTTACCACTTTAGGCAAATCTTTACTATCGAGTAATTTCTCCTTCCATGACTTTTTCGATCTCATCTTTCACCTCGCCTTTATTCTTTATGTCTAATAGAGTTTACGATATACGCAATTCGTTTTTGCCGACTATTCTGCTATTACGGGGGACATGGACATGAGAAATAACGTATTACCTGAATTTCAGCATTACCTGCATTCAAAGAGCCTCGTTAAAAAAAGAATATCACATTCTATGTCCGCCGGGCAAGGAACTTTTAATGAAAAGAAATACACCGTACAGAGGGGGCAGGGGGCAGTTGTCAGGGGGCAGAATGAAAGATAAGGGAAGGGAAGACTCGTTTCATCCCGAACTCTGAACTTTGAACTCAGAACCCGCAACTCTCCTCTGCCCCGCCGGCCTGCGCGGTCTCCGGATTTTGCAAAAAATCAGGGAAAGCATTAATATATCCCACGTAAGGACGCGGGAAAATAAATTACGCAAAGGAGCATCATGGGAAACACCTGGATAACCAATATACAACACTTTCTGAATGAACACGGGGACATCGGCGACCTGCCCGGCCCGGCCCTGAATCTGGCCAACCATATCACTCTGATCATAGAGGAGGCCACATATTATAATGAATATGAACCCCGGATGACTACAATAAAGTGCAGGCGCAGGCCCAGAAGGAGAAAATGCACCGGCAACATCGCAGCCTGTATAGACAAGGACAACCCCGGCCAGATACTCTGGTTCTGCCCTGTGTGTGATGACAACGGAATAATAACGGGCTGGGAATCCACCATTTACAACAATCTCCGCCACGGAGAATTCAATTAAGACTGCTGCGGGCCTTTTTCAGGATTTCCTCTGCATGCCTGATTGACACATCCGATATGCCGCCGCTTAACATGCGGGCCACCTCTTCGGTTCTCTCGTCTTTCTCCACCGTGCTGATTTCAACCCTTGTCCTGTCCCCCCTGACCCTCTTCTGAATCTTGAGGTGTCTGTCTGCAAAGGCCGCTATCTGGGGAAGGTGGGTTATGCATATCACCTGATGATATGATGAAAGGCCCTTGAGCTTCCGCCCCACTGTCTCAGCGGTCATGCCGCCTATGCCTGCATCTATTTCATCAAAGACCAGCACGGGCACCTTATCACCTTTTGCAAGTATGGCCTTAAGCGCAAGCATAACCCTTGAAAGCTCTCCACCGGAGGCTGTCTTCGACAACGGCCTGGGCTCTTCGCCTATGTTGGGCGAGATCAGAAACTCTATGTTGTCAATGCCGGTGCGGGAGGCCCTGAAGCCGTCTGTTGTGTCCTCGCCCTTTTCATGTGTTATCCGGACCGAAAACTCCGTATCAGGCATGGACAGCTCGGAGAGCCGTGCCACAACCTCCTTTTCTATTTTTGCGGCGCTCTTTTTCCTCTTCTCCGACAGCAGCCGCGCCTTTTCGGTCAGCCCCTGTTTAAGCTGCTCCAGTTCGGCCCTGTAGGTCTCCAGTGTCTCGCCGGCATGCTCAAGCCCTTCAAGCTCCGCAACGGCATTTTCTTTATACCTGAGGATTTCCTCTATGCTGTCTCCATATTTCCCGGCCAGTTTCTTTATCAACTCAAGCCTCTCCTGCACCTGCCCCAGCCGCTGCGGATCAAAGTCAAGGCTCTCCCGGTAATCCCTCAGGAAATAACCCGTTTCCTCAAGCAGCGGAAGCGCATCCTCCACTGCCTTCAATGCCTCGTTTGCACGCGCGTCAATGGCGGCTATCTCCCTCAGGGCGTTCAGGACCTTTGACAGGGTTGTAATACAGGAAAAATCAGAGGAATAAACGGCCTCGTACGCCTCGTTGGCAAGCTCGGCGAGACGGCCTGCGCTGTCCAGTATCTTCAGCTCCCCGGACAGCTCTTCGTCCTCTCCGGGCGACAGGCCCGCTGCCTCGATTTCATCAATCTGAAAGCGCAGTATGTCCAGGCGCCGGGCTCTGTCCCTGTCTTCCCGGAGGAGGTCCGCTATCCGCTGTTTCAATGTGCAGAGCTTCTCAAAAACAGCGCCCGTCTCCTCCCTGAGGGCCGCATGCCCCCCGTAAGCATCCAGCAGTTCCAACTGGCTCTCCGGCGACAGCAGGGACTGGTGCTCGTACTGGCCGTGCACATCTATGATATTTCTGCTGATATCCGAAAGTGTCTGCAGATTCACCATTGAGCCGTTTATATACGCCCTGCTCCTGCCCTGGGCCGTTATGACCCTCCTGAGGATGAGGCCGTCCTCGAAATCAATGGCATTATCCCGGAGGAACTGAAGCGCCGGCGGGCTCAGTGATTCCGGCGCGGTGTCAAAAAAGGCCTCCACAACCGCCTCTTTTTCACCGCTCCTGATAAAATCGCCCGTCGCCCTTTCCCCGAGGGCGAGGCTGAGGGCATGTATTATGATGGACTTTCCGGCGCCGGTCTCGCCTGTCAGGACATTAAACCCTTCGCCGAACTCAATGGTTGCATCATCAATTATGGAGAAATTTCTAATGTGCAGTTCGCGCAGCATCTTTCCCCCTTACCCGGCAGCCTACCTCAGAAGCCTCTCCTGCAGGAGGTCCTGCAGATCCCCTCTTCCGTCAAGAACACAGTGAACATAAACCCGGGATTTGACGACCTGATAGATTATCCTGTACGGTTTGAAAAATATCTCCCGGAACTCAAAGACACCGATACGCTCCAGTTCCGGAGGGAAATGCCCTTTTAAGGGCATTGTTTCGAGACTCATAACGGTTTTTTCAAGATTGTACAGGAGCCTGTACGCCTTTTCTTCGGAGTCTTTCCGGGCCGCATAACGGTAAATATCCCGGATGTCCCTCTCCGCATCAATAACCAGGCTGACGGAGAATTTCATCGTTTATGAAATTCTCCGGCCATCTTTTTCAGGTCCCTGAAAGATTCCCTTGCCGGCCTGACCCGTCCTTCTTCAAGGTTTTTCCTGCTCTGAGCAAGCATTTTCAGCATTGCCAGGCTGTCCTGCGTTTTTTCAAACTCGCGGATGTCCTGAATTACCGCCTTTGCCTCGCCGTTGAGGGTGACGACAACCGTGTTACGTGTTACGGTTTTCCACGACATCCCGAATGACTTCCGAGGCATGTGCCTTGATATAGCTTATCGGTTTAACCGCATCTGACAACTTCATCGTTTTTCCCTTCCGGTTCAATATAAACGATCTGAATTAAGTCTATATTATAGTCCGGTATTTTGCAAGCCCCTGAACTCAGAACTCAGAACTTTGAACCCGCAACCGCCCCTTCCCGTTTATGCAACATTAAGGTTAAATCGGTGTTTACAAAAAAGAAGAATAGAAGTAATAATACATAAAATACCATTTCGGAGGACTATCAAATGGCGACGGATACAAAAGACATAGTAAAAGATGCATTGAAGCTTTCACCCCTGGAAAGAGCAAATCTTGTTGATCATCTTCTTTCCAGTCTTGACCAGCCGGATAAGAATATAGACAATCTATGGCGTATAGAGGTAGAGGACAGGATTAAGGCTTATAAATCAGGCAAAATCAAATTTGTTACACTCGATGAAGTTCTGTCAAGATGCGGACTTGACAATTGACACTTTCTGACATACATCCGTTTCATCCATCACCCTCCGTTCAACATATCACAAAGAGCTTGCGGTTTTGACCGAATACTCAAAAACAGTCAAGGCTAACTCCTACAGTTTTCAATACGCAACGTTTTTTGTTGATAGTTAATACTGTCAAATACTTTTTCCTGCAGTCTCTCTTTTCTGTTCGTAATAACACCCCCTCCCCCTGACCCCCTCCCGCCAGGGGAGGGGGAACTTGCTGCACCCCGAACCCCGAACTCAGAACTCAGAACTCAGAACTCAGAACTTTGAACTTTGAACTTTGAACTTTGAACCCGCAACCCGCAAGTTAACGACAAGATTACCATATTAATCATGCGATATGATAAAATGAGAACCGGGAAAATTATGATGAACAGGCTGCGTTTTCTTACATCAGGCGAGTCACACGGCAGGGCCGTGGTATGCACTGTCGAGGGGCTGCCGTCCAACCTGTCTCTGTCCGCGGAGGACATAGACCGGGACCTTGCAAGGAGACAGAAAGGCTTCGGCAGGGGCGGACGCATGAAGATAGAGTCCGACCGTGTGCAAATCCTCTCCGGCATCCGGTGGGGACAGACACTCGGCTCGCCCGTTACGCTTTTAATAGAAAACAGGGACTGGGCGAACTGGCAGGATGTTATGGGTTCAGAGCCGGGGGGGCAGGCTCAGAAAGGCGCGGGCCTTCAGACTGCCGACCCCAGACTCCGTGCGGTTACGCGGCCGCGGCCGGGACATGCGGACCTGTGCGGCGCCCTGAAGTACAACCACCGCGATATAAGAAACGTCCTGGAGCGCTCCAGCGCCAGGGAGACCGCCGCAAGGGTGGCAGCCGGCGCTGCAGCGAGGAAGTTACTATCCGTATTCAATATCAAGATCATAAGCTATGTAACCGAAATAGGCGGCATCAGGAGCCGGGAGCCGGAAGGCGGCCGCCGGGCGGATGAAAAAAAGCTGCTGTCGCTTTTTAAAAAAGCAGAGGCATCCCCTGTGAGGTGCCCGGATAAAGAGGCGGAGGAACATATAATCAGCAGGATCAAAGACGCGTTGGAAAGAGGCGACACCCTCGGCGGGGTCTTTGAGGTGGCAGTGCTCGGGCTTCCCGTGGGCCTCGGAAGTTATGTCCACTGGGACAGGAGGCTTGAAGCAAGGCTTTCATATGCCGTCATGGGGATCCAGGCCATAAAGGGAGTGGAGATAGGCAACGGCTTTGAGAACGCTGGGAAACCCGGCTCAGAGGTTATGGATGAGATCTACTACAGGAAACAGAAAGGCTTTTACAGGAAGACCAATAATGCCGGAGGCATAGAGGGCGGGATGAGCAACGGCATGCCGGTTATCCTCAGGGCTGCGATGAAGCCCATACCCACGCTCAGGAGCCCGCTCGCCTCAGTGGATATTATCACAAGGAAGAGGTTCATGGCTGCATATGAGAGGTCGGATGCCTGCGCAGTGCCGGCAGCCTCTGTGATAGGCGAAGCGGTCACGGCCCTTGTAATCGCCGACAGCTTTCTCGAAAAGTTCGGCGGCGACAGCATGGAAGAGATCAGGAGAAACTACGAAGGATACCTTAAACAGATAAGGGAGTTCTGAATGAAAATCGTATTAACCGGGTTTATGGGAACCGGCAAGACTTCGGTGGGCATTGAGCTCAGCAGGAAGCTCGGATACCGGTTTATAGACACTGACGTGCTCATAGAGGAGCGGGAGGGCATGCCCATCTCGCTCATATTCAAGAAAAAGGGCGAGGAGTATTTCCGGCGGCTTGAAGAGGCCGTGGTCAGAGAGGTCTCGCAGTTGAACAATGTGGTGATCGCCACGGGCGGCGGCGTGATCAAGAACAGGAAGAATGTGGAAAACCTCCGCACAAGGGGCATCCTGGTCTGGCTCAGGGCCGAGCCCGGAATCATCCTCAAGCGGGTCATGACCGAAGGCGGCAAGAGACCCCTGCTTGACGTGGAAGAGCCCCTTGAGGAGATCAACAGGCTCCTTGCGGAAAGACTGGACCTGTACCGGCAGGCGGACACCTCTGTTGATACCAATTACATAACCCCGCGTGAGACCGCGCAGGAGATTATCGAACGCCTGGGGCTTGATGCCGAGAATATCACCGTTGACCTTAAGGACAGGAGCTACGACATCGTCATCGGCAGCAGGCTGCTCCGCAGGCTGGGGCTCAGGCTGAAGGAGTTCAGGCCCACGAGGGTCGCGGTCATCAGCAACACGACGGTCTTTCCCCTCTACAGGGATACGCTGCTTGAATCCATGCGTGAATACGGTATTGTTCCGGATGTGCTTCTTATCCCGGACGGCGAAGGATACAAGGACTTCCTCTGGACATACTACCTGCACGGCGAGCTGCTTAAGTCAAGGTTTGACAGGGATTCTCTCCTGATTGCATTCGGCGGGGGCGTGGTGGGTGACATAACCGCATTTGTCGCCTCCACCTACATGAGGGGCATCCGCTACATACAGGTTCCGACCACTCTTCTGGCGCAGGTGGACAGCTCTGTAGGCGGCAAGACAGGCGTGAATCATCCCCTGGGCAAGAACATGATAGGGACGTTCTACCAGCCGTCACTGGTCGTGATAGACGTCGACACATTGAGGACGCTTCCGGAGAGGGAATTCTGCTGCGGGATGGCGGAGATCATAAAATACGGTGTCATAGCGGACAGGGGGCTTTTCGATTCCCTGAAGGCGGACAGGGAGGGGATAATCTCCCTCGGGGACGCGATTATCAGAGTAATCAGGCGCTCATGCGAGATCAAGGCCGATGTGGTGTCAAAGGACGAAAGAGAAGCGGGCATCCGGGCCATACTCAATTTCGGGCACACGATCGGCCATGCCATAGAAACCGCAACGGGGTACAAGACCCTCCTTCACGGAGAGGCCGTAGCAATCGGTATGTGTGCGGCGGCAAGACTCGCCGTGAGGATGGGTATCTTCAGCAAAGACGAGGCCGCCCTCATAAAAGACCTCATCCGGATGTACAGGCTGCCGACCGACATACCGGCGGACATCAGTATCCCCGCTGTTGTCAGTGCAATGGAGATAGACAAAAAGGCAAGGGCCGGGAGGCTCAGGTTCATCCTGCCCGTGTCCATCGGGGAGGTAAGGATAGAGGAAGATGTTGACAGGGACCTGATCAGCGAAGTCCTCTCATCGGACAGGCCCTGAGGCCGTGCAGGCCCCTCACATCTCGTTTCTTCCCTCAATGGCCTTTGAGAGGGTCACTTCGTCTGCAAATTCAATATCACCGCCTATGGGCAGGCCGTAGGCGATCCGCGATACCTTGACTCCCAGGGGCTTCAATACCTGCAATATGTACTGCGCGGTTGTTTCCCCCTTTGTATTGGGATTTGTCGCAATAATGACTTCCGAGACACCGCCCTTCTGCACCCTCTGGACTAGTTCCTTTATCCTGAGCCTTTCAGGGGTGATCCCGTCTATCGGGGAGAGGGCCCCGAGCAGGACGTGGTAGAGGCCGTTGTAGATCCTTGTGTTCTCAATGACAATAAGGTTGCCGGGCTCCTCAACCACGCATATCTTGTCGCGGCTCCGGCGGGGGTCGCTGCAGATGGAGCAGAGCTCCTCTTCGGTGATATTGAAACACTGACTGCAGAAGCGCGCATTCTCCTTTATTCTTATTATGGCATCCGCCACGGACAGGGCCTCTTCATGGGGCATGCCCATTATGAAGAATGCAAGCCTCTGGGCGGTCTTTCTGCCGATGCCCGGAAGCCGTGTAAGCTCGTTTATAAGGTTTTCAACAACACCGCCGCCCATTAATCAACCCAGCACATTCCCCAGCCCCGGTATGTTCATGCCCCCCGTGATCTTGCTCATGTCCTCGCTGACCATCTGCTGGGCCCTGCGCAACGCCTCGTTCACCGCGGCGATGACAAGGTCCTGCAGCATTTCTATATCGTCGGGGTTGACCACGTCTTTTTCGATTTTAATGGAGACGAGTTCCATCGCGCCGTTTGCAACGGCTACCACCATGCCTCCGCCCGCGGATGCCTCGACCGTCTTCTTTTTTGATTCCTCCTGTATTCTGCTCATCTCCTGCTGCATCTTCTGGGCCTGTTTCATCAGGTCTCCGAGCATTTTCTTTGACATGACTCCTCCTTATTCAAGTGACTTGACCTTTATTAATGAACCGCTGAATATCTTCAGCGCCTCCCTGACCAGGGGTTCGGAAAAAACCTCTTCCTTTATTTTCTTATTGTCTTTTTCAGCCTTTTCCCCGGGCAGGGACAGTATCTTCAACCGGAGGCTGCGCCCGCTTATCTCCTGCAGGAGGGGATTGATGACAGAGGCCTTGCCTTTTATGAAATCCGCCAGCACCGTCATCCCCCCGTTGAATCCTATGGCGAGCTCTGACGCCGTAAGCTCCAGGGGCGCGGCCTCCATAAGCTTGCAGGCAAGGAGGTGGTCTTCGGTATCGAGCCTCTCAAGCAGTTGCTTCCAGATACCCTCCTTGTCCCGGATGTGCGGCCTTGCAGGCGGCTCCGGCTGCTGCTCCCTTACCTCTGTTTTTTTTTCCCCGGGCGCCCCTGAATCACCGAGCATCTGCAGGATGCTTCCGATGGATGTCATGCCTTTTACAAACGACATCCGCAGGAGCCCGAGCTCAAGTGTATATCTCGGATTTACCGCGCTTCTGACCTCCCCTTCAAGCCTGAGCAGCTCGGACAAAAGCAGGGTCAATTCCTCTATACCGGCATCAGAGGCGAGTTCCCTGAGCCCCTGAACTTCTTCAGTTGAAAACTCCAGAAGCTCCTCCGGATTGCGCGTCACCTTTACTACGGCTATGTTTCTGAAATATTCCACAAGCTCCCTGGTCAATTGCCGGAGGTCGCTGCCCCTGTCCGTCAGCTCCTTTATTAATGAAAGGGTATCCGGGATATTGCCCGTCAGGATATTTTTTGAAAGACTCGTGATGATCTCTGTCTCGGGCAGGCCCAGAAGCCCCTGGAGCTCTTTTTCGGTGATATCATCGGTGAATGAACAGGCCTGATCCAGCAGAGTCAGGGCGTCCCTCATGCTGCCGTCAGCGGCCTTTGATATCATCTGCAGAGCGCCTTCGGTGATGTTTATCTTTTCAGCAGCGGTAATTTTTTTAAGCTGCTCCCTTATCATGGCCCTCGTGATCCTGCGGAAAGAATAGTGCTGGCACCTGGAGAGGATCGTTGAGGGTATCTTCTTCGGCTCGGTTGTCGCGAATATAAAGACCACGTGCGGGGGCGGCTCTTCGAGGGTCTTCAGGAGCGCGTTAAAGGCCGATGTGCTCAACATATGAACTTCGTCGATGATGTATATCTTGTACCTGCCGCCGGACGGGGCGTACTTTACGGTCTCTCTCAGTTCCCGCACGGCCTCGACACTGTTGTTGGAGGCCCCGTCGATCTCGAACACATCCACGGAAGCGCCGTCTGTTATGGCGCGGCAGCTCGTGCATTCACCGCACGGGTCGCTGCCTGCCGCCTGCTCGCAGTTAAGCGCCTTGGCAAGTATCCTCGCCGAAGAGGTCTTGCCCACCCCCCTGGGTCCGGAGAACAGGTAGGCATGCGCCACCTTTTCACTTGCCAGCGCGTTCCTGAGGGTCCGGGCCACTGACTCCTGGCCCACAAGGTCATCAAAGCCTCGGGGCCGCCACTTTCTTGCGAGTACGATGTAGCTCATAAATATTTAACAGCCAGGCCTTCAGGTAGTCCTGCGGCACCCGGAATAACTGCTTACCGTTGCTTCCTTCCGGACCTGGCGGGGTTCACAGCATCCCGTTGCACAGGGCCCAAAGGCCTGACCATATTCTGAATTCTCAAGCTTGTCCTGCCGCTTTACCCTGAGCACGACAGGGGTTTTTATTTCAGTGGCGGAGAGGGAGGGATTTGAACCCTCGAGACGCTGTTAACGCCTACACGATTTCCAGTCGTGCTCCTTCGGCCGCTCGGACACCTCTCCGACTGCCTTAATACACTTCACAGTGAAAAATACCCCTCTTCAGAGGGTACAGTTGTCAGGGTGCAGGGTGCAGGAACAACATAAAATTCCAATATTCCATCTTATAGCCGTTGAACCCGTAACTCGTAACCCGCAACCTGCAACTCTCCTGCCCCTCTTCATGCAACATTTATTTTAAGGATAACCCTGAGTCTGAATAGTTTAACATTTTTCAGTCCTGTCTTATCGGCATATTTTCCGGGCCTGCCGGATACACACTCCACATGCCTTTAACTGGAGAGAAAAGATTAGTTCCGTGTAACGGCGCGTGACAGAAAATTTTATTACATTCATCCCGCAAATCGCAACCTCGGCAGGCTCTCCCGCCTGTTTATGCAACATTAAGGATTACTTCTCCGGTTCCTTGCATTCTCCGCAGGGGAAATAAATATTAAAGGCCTTCTTGATCTTTTCAATTGCTTCATCCAGCGTCCTGCCCCTTGCGACAAAACCCGGCATCTTGTCGCTGGCGACAACCCACTGGTTGTTTTCGTCCCGCGATATCTTCAACTCCTTCATAATACAGAATAATATTCCCTGCACGCGGAAGTTGTCAATCACACAGGCCGGGGGCTTGACAAAAGAAGAGCTTACATATTATATTTGAACAATTGTTCAAATAATCAATGGAGGTCGATCCAGTGCCGAAAAACAGGGAACAGGACGTATGCGAGGTCAAATCCGTTGACAAGGCAAAGGTCATGGCGGTCAAAAAGTCAATGCCCTCTGACAGGGACATGCACAACCTGTCGGAGATATTCAGCGTACTGGCAGACCCTGCCAGGACAAAGATAATTTACGCCCTCTCAAAGGAAGAACTCTGCGTGTGCGATATAGCAAACATCCTGGGAAACAGTATCTCCGCGGTCTCGCATCAACTCAGAATCCTGAGGAACATGCGTCTGGTTAAATTCAGGAAAGAGGCAAAAAGGGTTTATTATTCCCTGGACGACCGGCATATAAACAGGCTGTTCAATGAGGGACTGAAACATGTCAGGGAGTAAGAGTTCAGGGATTGAAGGGTTAAAGGGTTAAGGATTTAACGCATATGGAAAAGCTGAAGCTTCAGGTCATAAATAACACCTGTGAGGAAGAGAAGAGCTGTTCCTGCTGTGCGACCGACTTTTTTGAAGAAAAGCCGGAGTTCTGGAGGCGGAGGAAGCTGATAACCGGCGGCATTGCCGGCGCCCTCCTTGTTGCAGGGCTGATACTGGAGTTCCTCACGTCCCTGAACATCATCGCACAGGCCGTCTTTGTGGCCGTAATCGCTGTGTCGGGAAGGGAAATCCTGAAAAAGGCGGGCCGCTCTGTACTCAAACGCCGCCTGGATATGAACTGCCTTATATCCATTGCGGCCTTCGGGTCTTTTTTCATAGGGCACGGTGAAGAAGGCGCAGCCGTAATCTTCCTGTTTTTTATTGCAGAGGCACTGGAGGACTATGCGGCCGATAATGCGAGAAAATCCATAAGCCAACTACTGAAACTGGCCCCTGAAACGGCGAAGGTCAAGAGGCAGGGACGGGAAGTCGAGGTTCACGTGCACGAAATCGGGATCGGGGAGACCATCGTCATCCGGCCCGGCGAGAAGATACCCCTGGACGGAAAGGTGCTGGTCGGCCGTTCATCCGTTGATGAGTCTCCCATAACAGGGGAGTCCGTGCCCGTGGACAAGGCAGAGGGAGATGCGGTCTATGCGGGGACAATGAATGAGGAGGGCTATCTCGAGGTTCAGGTTACAAAGAAGACCGGCGAGACGGTGCTTTCCAGGATCGTCAAGCTGGTTGAAGAGGCCGAGAAAAAGAAGTCAAGCACCGAGAAGTTCATAGACAGATTTGCCCGGTATTACACCCCCGCTGTCATCGGCCTTGCGTTTGCCGTATTTATTGTTCCGACCTTTATCCTCGGTTATCAGTGGGATGTCTGGTTTTACCGCGCCCTTGTGCTCCTGGTCATCTCGTGCCCCTGCGCCCTGGCGATATCAACGCCGGTTGCCATGGTCTCTGCACTGAGCGGCTCTGCAAGACAGGGCGTGCTGATAAAGGGGGCCTCTTACCTGGAGGAGTTGAACAGGGTCAGGGCCGTTGCATTTGATAAAACCGGCACCCTTACAAAGGGCAGGCTGGAGGTAGAGGACATCATCGGCTTCAACCATCATTCCACGGAAGAGGTGCTGTCCATCGCCGCGTCCCTTGAGTCACGCTCCGAGCATCCTATCGCAAAGGCCATTATCAGGAAGGCGCGCAGTGAGAATATACCGTTCAGGGAGATAAGCGGTTTCAGGGCCATAAAAGGCATGGGGCTTGAGGCCCGGATCGACGGCAGGACGTATTATGCCGGTGCCAGGAACCTGTTTGACGAGCTGTCCATAGACATCCCCGAAGAGCTTGCCCGGTTTGAGCGGGAGGGAAAGACATCCATATTCATATCAAACACCGACAGGGCAATCGGTGTTATCGCACTGGCTGACAGGATCAGGGAAAAGGCCCCGGCCATAATCTCCAGTCTGAAGAGACACAATATCCGCACAGAGATGCTCACAGGGGACAACACGCAGGTGGCGGCCTCACTGGCGGAGAAAATCGGTATTGATGAATATCACGCCCAACTGCTGCCGGAGGACAAGGTGAAGGTGGTTGAAAGGCTTACGAAAAAATACGGCACGGTTGCAATGGTAGGCGACGGTGTAAACGACGCCCCCTCCCTTGCCGCGGCGAGTGTGGGAATAGCCATGGGAACCATCGGCTCTGATGTGGCGATCGAGACAGCCGACATAGCCCTGATGCATGACGATCTGAGCAAGATCGATTACCTCATTCATCTCAGCAAAAAGACAATGCATGTTGTAAGACAGAATGTCGCGGCATCCATCCTCATCAAGGGGAGCTTCACGGTTCTGGCAGTACTGGGAATGATCAACCTGTGGGTTGCCGTGGCCGTGGGTGATATGGGATTGAGCCTTGCGGTCATACTAAATGCAATGAGATTAACCAAAGAAAAACCCGTGGTGGAGGGCAATCAACCGCATGCCCATAGCCCGTAAAATCCGCCCTTGCCTGCCCGCGATTTACCTCCCCCCCTGTCGCCCATATCAGCCCTCCGGGGCCGTAAATCGCCCTGATCCGCCTGCATTTTCACGGTGAATTGACTGCCCCGCTTTACAAAATTTGCATTTTACCGGCAGAATATGTCATAGTAGCCAGACTTTCTGAAGTCTTTTATCGGATTTCAGGCCGCAAAGGCGGTTGACTCTGCGGCTTATCTTTATACAGGAAAAAGGAACCGAAAATTTGGAGATAAGAGTTGTCGGACAAAATATTGAAAGGGCCATCAAGCTTCTCAAACGCGAGGCGGAGAAAGAAGGGCTCTTCAGGGAATTAAAGAAAAGGCGTTTCTACGAAAAACCCTCTGTAAAAAAGAAAAACAAGCAGAGGGAGGCCCAGAAAAAAAGGGCCAAAAATGCCAGGTTCAGGCGCCAGTACGGACAGAGAAGCAGGCCCGCCGGTTAAAATCAGAAAAAACTCCGGTTTCATCAAGAACAGGATCTCCTGAACAGGGGCCGATAGTGTTCCGGTCTCCTGTCTTTAAAGACATCATTCAGGGGATTCAGTGTCTTGTCCCTTGCCGTTTCAGGCTCGATATCCCTGACCATAAGCGCCTCTTCATCCGAGGGTGCCCTTGTCAGGATTTCCCCCATTGGAGAGACGATCTCGCTTTTGCCTATGAATGTAAGGGCACCGGTGTCTTTTCTGTCCTCTGTCCCGGTCCTGTTTGCAGTAACGGCGAACACCCTGTTCTCAAGGCATCTGACAGGCATGGAATCCGGGCAAAAAGGCAGCACCAGGTTTGAAGGGTGCGCGACGATCTCCGCGCCTGAAAGGGCGAGCGCCCTCATTGACTCAGGGAAGAACCAGTCAAAGCATATCATTATGCCGAGACGTCCTATGGCTGTATCCCATACCCTGAAGCCTGTATCACCCGGGGTAAAATAGAGTGTCTCTTCATAAAAGAGGTGCGTCTTGCGGTAGAGGCCGATAAATCCATCGGGCCCTGACAGGACGGCGGCGTTGTAAAACCTCTCCCCGTCCCTCTCCGGCAGGCCCGCAACGATATATATCCCCTTTTCCCGCGACAGGGCCGAAATCATCCCCGTGGTATATCCATCCGGCACGGGTTCCGAAAGCTCCGCCACTTCACCGGCAGAGACAAACTGGTAACCTGTTGCAAAAAACTCCGGAAGCACAAGCAGGTCCACATCAGCGTCCCTGACCGCCGAGATGACCTTTCTGATGTTATCCTCTTTTCTGCCGAAAGACGGGTTGAACTGGTAGAAGCCTGCCTTCATGGGATGAAGCGAAACTCTCCTGCCATTTATGCAAAATTATTAAGGTTTATCCGGTGAAGCGGCCTTTGGTGCAGTATCCCCCCCTGCTGTTTTCTCCCCGCCCTTTTTCGCCTCCGCGGCTGCTATTTTCGAGGCGGCCTCGGCGCTCCACGGCGAGGCCGGAAACTCTGTGGAAAGCTCCTTGTATTTTTCCAATGCCTTTGCGTCTTCCCCCGCCCTTTCATAGTATCGTGCCTCAAGAACCAGGGCCGTATCCTTAAAGGCGCCGTCTTCAATCTCTGCAAGCCTTGCGAGAGTTTCAAGCGCCTTGTCGTTCTGCTTGGTTTTGAAATAGGCTGCGGCGAGCTTCTGATACACAAGGGGCAGTATCTCCTTATTACTGCTGAACTTATCGATAAAGGCATTGTACTGCCTGATCGCATTATCAAAATCGCCCAGATTAAAGTAACA
>JAADFS010000322.1 GCA_013152795.1 Deferribacteres bacterium | reverse complement strand
TCCTAATAAAATCTTTAAAAGACTTGTAAGATATTGAGAATTAACTAATAATGATATTGTTAATGACGTCTCTTTGTCAATCGGCAGTCAATGGCCCGCCTCTTATTCCTGCAGGCGGCCGCAATGAACCATGGCTGAATTAATTAAATATAAACTTCCGTAACCTCGATCCAAGGAGGTCATACAGAGAATGTCAAAGCAAAACATCTCCATCCTCGTAGCCGAGAACAACCTTCCTGATATCGATATTATCAAATCCACATTAGCCAGCTACGATGATATTAATTACAGTATCGACATTGCAAGGTCGTGCACCGATGCGCTTGCAAAGGCTGCGGACAACCGGTTTGACCTTGTGTTGATGAATCAGCATCTTCCCGGTATGGAAGGGATATCCATACTCAAGGAGCTTACAGAGAAAAAGCTGGGCATGCCCGTAATCATGATCGTTGCAGAAGGAGAAGACCGGCTGGGGGTGCAGGCGATGGATAAGGGCGCCTATGACTACCTGACCAAGAGCGAGATAAGGACGGAGTCCTTAGGCAGGGCCGTCCGCCGGGCCATACAGAGAAAAAAACTCGAGGAGGACATAAAGGAATCCCTTGCAAAGCTGGAGCGCCTGGCGATCCGGGACGGGCTTACGGGCCTGTATAATCATCGCCATTTCCGCGAAGTGATAAGGCAGGAATATAAAAAGGCGACAAGGCACATGCAGCCTCTGTCGTGCATAATGCTGGACCTCGACCACTTCAAGGCCGTCAATGACAACCACGGCCATCAGTTCGGCGACTTTGTGCTCGCCCAGTCTGCTGAGATCCTGAAACGGCTTGTCAGGGATACGGACTTTCTCGCGCGGTACGGCGGGGAGGAGTTTTTTATTATATTACCGAGCACTGACCTGCAAGGGGCATTTATACTGGCTGAAAGGATACGCGTTGCATTTGCAAATAATATATTCAGGAAAGGGAACATCTCCGATGTCGTCACAGTGAGCAGATATCATCCACTTCCGATGATAATGTGATAAGCGATGAGGACCTGATCGCCAATGCGGACAAGTCCCTGTACCGCGCCAAGTGGAGGGGAAGGAACAATGTCTGCACCTATGAGGAGGCGGAACTGGAGGATGCCGCCAGCATAAAGGAAGACGTCAAGAAGATAGAAGACTTTCATAAGAGGCTCAAAAACATCAACGAAAATATAAAGGAAAACTGTATCGAGTATGCCCACGACATACTGCGCGAGATCGAGAAGGGATGGGATTACATAAACAACCATTCCGTCAGGGTAAGCCGTTATGCCGAGAAGCTTACAAGGGAGCTGCTGATATCCGACGATGATGTCAATGTAATCAAACGCGCTGCATTGCTTCATGATATCGGCATGGTCGGAATCAGTTCCGAGATACTGAAGAAGAACGGCAAACTCACCGAGGAAGAGTATAACGTTATAAAAAGACACTCCAACATAGGCGTCAAGATAATGGAGAAGACCCGATTGTTTGAAAAAGAGCTGCCCATAATACTCTATCACCATGAAAGGTTCGACGGCAGCGGCTACCCCCCACAGGCTGAAGGGAGACACCATTCCCTGCGGGGCGCGTATACTGGCCATTGCCGAGGCATTTGACGTCATCGTGTCGGACACGGCCTACAAAAAGGCTGGCTCACTGGAGACCGCCGTTAAAGAGCTGAAGAAGTGTGCCGGCAAGCAGTTTGACCCTCATATGGTCAATGTCTTTGTCAGGATTATCGGAAAAGAGCAGTAAGTTCGATTAAATCCTGTAGTCACCCCCACATTGCTCCTCCACCGTCGTGTGTGGAGGGGATAGATAGGAAATAAAAAAACGCGGATGAACATAATCGCATTTTGCGCAAGCCCGAGAAAAGACGGCAACACTGACCTGCTGCTGAAAGAGACGGTAAGGGGTATAGAAGAAGATGCCGGCTTCAGCACGCGGATATTCGATCTCAACTCAATGAACATCATGCCGTGCCAAGATTGCGGCGGCTGTAATGAAACCGGCGCATGCATTTATCATGATGACATGGACCATATATATGATGCGATCAGGGCCGCTGACAGGATCATCTTAGCCTCCCCGATATTCTTTTTTTCCCTCAGCGCACAGGCAAAGGCCATGATAGACAGGTGCCAGAGCTTCTGGTGTGAAAAATACCTGCTCAATAAACCCCTTCAGGGCGGCGGGGGGGGGCGGAAGGGGCTTCTGCTGCTCGTCGGCGGAATGAAAAAAGACACCGGCGTTCAATGCGCCGGCAGTTGCGCAAAGGCGTTCTTCAGGAGTATCAGTGTCCCGGAGCACGACACACTCGCCTTTACGGGCATTGATGAAAAGGGCGCCATCCTCAGGCATCCTTCCGCGCTCGCAGAGGCCCGTGAGGCAGGCAGGAGACTGGTCAGCCTGCCCTGAGCTGCCCGCAGGCCGCTGAAATATCGGCGCCCCTGCTCTTCCTGACAGTTGCCACTATCTTCGCCCGGTGCAGTATTCTCTGGAACTCCAGTATGCGGGACTCAGCCGGTCTTGCCGCTTCAGGGAGCCCTTCTACGCCCGTTTCACCCGTCGGATTGAATGGTATGAGGTTCACCTTCGACCTTATGCCCTTCAGCAGGCGGACAAGCCTGGCAGCGTCCTCTGCTGAATCATTGATCTTATCCAGCAGCACGTATTCAAACGTTATGCGCCTGTTCGGGGGCAGCGGAAACTCACGGCATGCCTCAAGGAGCTTCTTCAGGGGATATTTCCTGTTGACAGGCATGAGCCTGTCCCTTACGCTTTCGGTTGTTGCATTCAGCGATACAGCGAGATTTACACGCGGCGCCCTCTCCGCAAGCTCTGCAATACGGGGAATGATACCTGCCGTTGAGACGGTGATCTTTCTCCTTGAAAACCCCATAAGGTCCGTAAGCGTCCTGAGGGCCCTGACCACCTCGTCAAAATTCTTCAGGGGTTCCCCCCCATAAACACGATATTTGCGATGGAGGGGGCGGCATCAGGTGACAGGCTGCGGAGATGCCGTCGGGCCGCTATAACCTGGTCGATGATCTCATATGCCCTGAGGTTTCTCCTCAACCCCTGCCTCCCTGTCATGCAGAACACGCACCCCAGTGCGCACCCTGCCTGCGAGGAGATGCACAGGGTGAATTTCCCCCTGCCGTTGGGTATGAGGACGCTCTCTATGGCCTCCCCGTCCTCCAGGCCGAAGAGAAACTTGACGGTGCCGTCTCTTGATTCCTGAACCTTCAGCACATATAGGTTGCTTATAAATGCCTTTTCTTTCAGGCGCCTGCGGAGGTCCTTTGACAGGTCGGTCATACCGTCAATGGAAACAGCGAATTTTTTGTATACCCAGTCAATGATCTGGCGCGCCCTGTACGGCTTCTCGCCGAGTTCCTCCACGAGCCGGTGTATCTCTTCTTCTGATGACTGCTTAAAGTTTATCTTCATATGTGCCGATACAATAAATAAATTTATCATATCCTGAAAGCGATATGATAATCTTTTGCCCTGCCGGCAGGGCGGAATTCGGGGCGCTTTATTTTTTATTCGTAGTCCTGGACAGGGGATAGAATTAATAAAGCAGTTGAATGATAATTATATTTTATATTATCTCAGCGCAGTATTTTTTGAAAAGGAGATAATAAGTAAATGCAGAAAATGATCAGGAAGATATTAATAGTGGATGATTCACCCATCGCGCGAAAGATGCTGAAGAGCTGCATCCCCCGCGACCAGGGATATGAATTTCATGAAGCCGGAGACGGCAGGGAAGCTGTTGAGAAATTCAGGGAGATCAGGCCTGACGTGACATTCATGGATCTGACCATGCCGGTGATGAACGGATATGAAGCCATTGAGGAGATTATCAGGATCGACCCCAAGGCCGTGATCATCGTGGTCACCGCTGACATTCAGGTAAAGGCTGTGACAAAGGTTATGAAGCTCGGCGCGCACATGGTATTGAAGAAGATACTCAGGAAAGAGGATGTCGAGGACGCCCTGTTGAAGGCCGAGGATACATTACGGAAATTCAGCTGATGGATGTAAAAAAAGAAAAAGAAAAGATATTGACGGATGAAGAAGTAGACATACTGCAGGAGATAATGAACATCGCCTTCGGACAGGCGGCGTCCGACCTTGCAGATGTTATCGATATTCATGTGATACTGAGCGTTCCGTTTGTAAAGATACTGCAGGCGCCGGAGCTCCCCGATTATATCAGGGACGAGATCAGGGATATCTGCAACATAAGCATTATCGAGCAGAAATTCCTCGGAAAGTTCAGGGGGAACGCCCTTATGGTATTCCCTTCCCATGCAGGGAAGGAACTGATTGCCCTGTTCGGCCTGGAGGAAAACACGCACATCGACGCAGACCCGGTCGAGACGCTCGGAAGGGAAACCCTTATGGAAGTCGGCAATATCATGATCGGGGCATGCATCGGGAAACTGGCGGAGCTGCTTAAGGACAGTGTAACCTATTCACCGCCGCGGCTCATCATTGAAAACCATCCCTGCGACACCATCCCCGACAGCCAGCTTGCCGCGGATGACTCCGCAATTGTGCTGAAGACTGTTTTCAGCTTTGACAAGGGGTCTATCAGCGGATTTGTATTTCTGGTGACCAGCCACGAATCGATACAGTGGCTGAAAGAGGCATTACGGAAATTTATAGAGCAATATGAATGATTTTCGCCCAGATATTTGATGCAATCAACATCGGCCTTGTCATACTTGACAGGGACCTGAAGGTTTA
>JAADFS010000321.1 GCA_013152795.1 Deferribacteres bacterium | reverse complement strand
CCGCTCTTTACAACCCTGGCCATTTCCCTGATGCCCTGCCTGTAATCCTGGACATTGCGTATGCCGAATGCAATGACAGAGCCGTCAAAGGTGTTATCCTCAAAGGGCAGTGCCGTGGCATCGGCAAAACGGACATCTATCATGTCGGTGCAACCTGCGTTCTTGACCTTTTCCCTCCCGAGCTCAAGCATACCTTCGCTGAAATCCACGCCGACCACCCTGGTGCCTGGAGGATGTCTCCTGATAATCTCCAGTGCAACATCACACGTCCCTGTAGCCACATCGAGGAATACGGCATTTTCAACCTGAGGAAGCCGGCTGACGGCGAATCTCCTCCAGTAGCGGTCTATACCCAGGCTCAATACACTGTTGAGCAGGTCATACCGCGGTGCTATCGTTGAAAACATCGACTGTATCCGTACCGGATCCTTAGCTGCTTTATCCATTCTCTCAGGTTTCACCCTTAAAACAACTACTCCCAACCTCCCCTTAACTTACTTAACCTTACAGTGGCATAAAAACATCGCCGGCAGCCTCCCTTGCCGCGTTTATGCAACATTAAGGTTGATATAACGGTATCGCCGCTGGGGCAGGCTCTGCAGCGCTACAGTTGTAATGAATGTAATGAAGTTTAAAATATGCAGCGCATCATGTCAATGCGTGATAAGGCGCCACAAAGCCGTGAGGCGGCTCCGCATCGCATGCAATGACATAATGGAATATATTAGAATATATCTGTGAACAAAACAAATATTATACTGGCGGGGCTGGTTTTATTAATAAGTGTTCCCCTGACCGGGGCCTGCCTACAGGCAGAAACACTTAATATAATTTATACGGGGAACATGAACGGAAAACTGGAGCCGTGCGGCTGTTCTCCGAAAACCGATTACGGAGGCGTTGCAAGGCTTGCCGGCTATATCTCCCGGTACGGCGGGGAACTGTCTCCATACCTGCTGATTGATGCAGGCAATTTCACCTCACAGGATACACCACAGGGAAGGTTACAGGCTGAGGCGATGCTGAAATCCTTCAGCATCATGAAGTACGACGCAGTCGCGCTCTTAAGGAACGAAAAGGCATTTGCAGAAGATTTCCTCTCTTCCCTGATCAGAAAGTATAATATTCCCGCTGTCTCCGATTCCCCCCCGCATCCACGCACCGTGACGCTAAGGAGGGGCGGGATTAATGTTAATATAAGTATCAGCGCCGTCGACTACCGCAAGGACGCCCTGAATATATTTCTTACGGACACCCCGCTTCCCGGGCCCGCGGGCATGGGGGAATGGGACATTATTATAAATTCTTCAGGTGAAATACAGGAGGAGCCCCTGAAGGTAAATGGAGCGATTATCGTCTCAGGCTACCCGGAAGGGAAAAGGCCTGGACTCCTGAGACTGGAGATTGACACGAAAGGTGATATAACCGGTTTCAGGCATGAATGGCTGCGGCTCGGCAGTAATACAGAAGAAGACGCGGATGTGCGTAATGTCCTGGATGATTATGACTCCAGGGTTGCAGGCCTGTTGAAAGAGTCCGGCGAACCACCGGGAGGGACTACTTACCTCGGTGTCGAAAAATGTGCGGAGTGCCATCAGCCCTTTGTGGAAAGCTGGCAAAAGACCCGTCACGCCAAGGCGTTTGCAAGCCTTCAGCAGGCAGGCAAGGGTGCAGACCCGGAGTGCATCGTCTGCCACACTGTCGGCTTCGGGAAAGAAGGCGGAAGGCGGCTTTTATACGATTGAAACAACACCCGGACTGGCAAATGTTCAGTGTGAAGAATGTCACGGCGTGGACAGGGAGCACATTGAGGACTTTTCCAGGCCTATGAAGCCGGTATCCGAGTCCGTGTGCCTGAGATGCCACAAAAAGGACAACAGCCCTGATTTTGATTATCAGCGTTATCTGGAGAAAATCAGGCACTGAGCCCTACATGATTGCGGGCCGATTTCCGAATATGTACTTGTTGCAGGGAATAACGAAAAAAGCTGTCCTCGGTGTCCGTGTCTGTTCTTTTCAACAAACACCGGACACGACCCATGGGAAAAGGAGTGTTGAAATTATGAAAAGCGGTTTGTTCATTTCCGTAATTATCGTGCTTATGCTGTCTTCTGTGCCGCATCTGTATGCCGGGGCGGATACAGATATGAATAGTCCCGGCAAATCCGCTGAAGATTTCTCAAAGTACACAGGGGAGATGGTCTTTGTCAAAGGCGGCTGTTACCAGATGGGGTGTGGAAGCTGGGCGGGCGAATGCAACAGGGATGAAAAGCCTGTCCATGAAGTCTGCGTGGATGATTTTTACATAGGCAAATATGAGGTAACCCAGAAGCAGTGGAGAGAACTGATGGGTGGAAATCCTTCTAATTTCAAGGACTGTGGAGATAACTGCCCTGTTGAAGGCGTAACGTGGGATAATGCCCGGAAGTTCATAAGAAAGCTGAATAAGAAGACCGGTATGAAATTCCGCCTGCCCACGGAAGCAGAGTGGGAGTATGCTTGCAGGAGCGGCGGCAAGAAAGAAAAGTTTTCCGGCAGCAACAACGCTGACGAAGTTGCCTGGTACCGCAACAACGCGGGAAGGAGAACACACCCGGTAGGACAAAAGAAACCCAACGGACTGGGTATATACGACATGTCCGGCAATGTACTGGAGTGGGTGGAGGACATTTATAACTCAAAGGCTTACAGGAAACATTCCCGCATGAACCCGGTATATAAGGCCTCCATCCTCGGCTGCCGTGTGCACCGCGGCGGCAGTTGGGTCACCAAGAAAGTGAAAGTGCGCTGCACCAACCGCAGTGACTTTTCACCAACCCTCAGCGGCCCTGAGATTGGGTTCCGCCTCGTCAGGAGCAAGTAACCCCCGGCCCTTTTAGTCCGTGAAGCGCAGCGATCCCGGGCCGGGATACCGCTGACAAAAACCGTTTCGTCTTGACAATGAGGGTATGTCCTCTTATAATTTAAAAAAAATGACAGGAGGGTGGTTATGACAAAGGCGGATTTAGCCGA
>JAADFS010000320.1:25780-34374 GCA_013152795.1 Deferribacteres bacterium | reverse complement strand
TAGACACGTGCAATCAAAAGAGCCTGGGATGTGTGAGCCTTACGCACAATGTCAGAATTAACTTCTGTTTGGCAAAAGATTAGAAGTTTATGAAGGATGTTTGTCTCATTACTCCAGTGCCCAAGAAGAATCATTAAAGTTCTTTCTTCCTCTGGTATAGTAAATAGTTGTCTCTTTGATATTATGATTCGTTTAATTATCATTAATAATCTTCTTAAATATAACGATAAGGGTTACTTGCCTACAAGACACAAGCCACAAGCCCGAAGGGCGCAGCGTATTGGAGATCAAGTATACCCTATTGTTCAGCATTTAATGTTTCTTCTTTATTTTCTAAATTTTCAACTTCTAAGTAGTCAGCAGTTGTTGAACACCCACTTCCTAATGATCATGTTAATCCAATAATATACTTTGGCATAATCAGTCAGTATATATACTTTCCTATGCTTTCACAAAGTTTACATGATTGAAATAACAAGTGACAAGTATTTTGTTGGTCTTCTATAGATGTTCAGCTTGTTACCATGCATTTTGCAGTGATATACAGAAATCCGCATAGTCTGCTCCCCATGATCCTCTCCCGACAGGGATGGGGTACACGCCGAACTCTGAACTCACTTTCCCGGCATCAGCTCCTGCTCTATCGCCTCCTGCGAGGCCCTGCCTTTGTCAAACATGTCTTTAAGCTCTCTCACGTAATCCCCGGCCTTTTTGTGACCCTGAATCCTTGCCTTTTCAATCAAATCCCAGTTGCGCGTGGTTATGAATTCTTCATACGCAGTCACAATGTCAGGGAAAATGTCTCTCCTGAATCCACCGAGCAGCGCAACGTAAAAACTGAGTGAGCCCGTCTTCTTATTTGCGATTATGTATGACAGCATCCCGTTCCTGCACGTGTCGGAGAGGACATCCTTCATGCCCCGTAAAAACAGCTCGGCCCTGCTGTATGGTATGGTTGTTATCAACTGCCTCCACCACCTGCCCAGAATCCTCCTCTGCGAGGCCTCGCCTATTTCATGATGTATATAAGCCGACAGTTCCTCCTGGACAAGCCTCTCGAAACTCTCTTCAAGCCCTTCAGGAGATAGCTCCTTCTCCGCATCTTTTGAGATGCCGTATTCCGCGAATGCATGAAAAAGCGCGCCGCTGCATCTCCTTGTCTTCATCTCTTCAAACTTTCCCCACAGGAACAACCTCATGGTCTGATGCCTTGCAATGATCGTGTCCCCCCGGATCATGGCAGGAGATGCCGACAGGTCGCGCGCCAGCTCCCTGCCCGCGATATATATGCCGTACCTGCCCATGTCGCAGGTTCCGGAAAGCTCCGCAAGCATGAATACCGGTTTCAGGAAATCGCCGTAACCCGCGCTGTAAACAAGATCGTGCTTGATGAGCGCCGAGCCTATACCCCTTACGTCAAACGGTGAGTAGCGCTTGCCCTGAATTTCTATCTCACTGTAGTCGAGGTCCTCCAGCTCGCTCCACAGTTCCTCCCTCTCCTCTATCCATCTGCCTATGCTGTCGTGCCTTATACTGTCCCACGGGTTCAGGCCGTGTTCGATCCTGTAGAGGTCCCTGAGTCTCAGGAGCAGGCCGCAGGGCGAGTAGAAACCCCAGTATTTCGCATCGGAAATATTGCAGTTGCGCTTGACCTGTGAGGCAATGGAGTCAATGATGTCCGTCATGGTTAGCCCCTTGCAAGAAACTTCCTCACCTCGCCGACCCTCAGGGTGATCCTGTTGCTGTCAAGATATTCGAGAAACGGCAGGGCATATTTCCTTGAGGTGCCCAGTACATCGCGGAATTCCCCCACGGTCATCTCTTTCTTTTTCCTGAAGAACTCCCGCAGGCGGTTCATCATGTCCGAATAACTTGTCACAGGGATGTAAAGGGAATCGTTTATCCTTACGAGGGTCTTTTCTGAAGCCATGATCTTAAGCAGTTCACCGACCTCTTCCCTGCCGACCGACACTGCAGCGGCAAGCTCGTCTTTTGAGGGGGGCTGAAATCCCGCCTGCTCGAGGGTCTTCAGTATCCTGTCTTTTATGAGTTTCTTGTCTTCACTCAGTGAAATACTGAATGTCTCCAGCCGGAGTATGTCCTTCTCAACCACTATTTCCCTGACAGGCGCAAGCAATGCCTCAAACAGCCTCTGGTCCAGGCCCTTGAAGGCCGCCCTGAGGGCCTCTTTGGGCATGCCTGGTTTGAGGGGATTGTCCCTGTGGAAATCACCGAGGGTGCGGAGCGCCCTGCTGCGGAAATCATCAAAAACCTCTCTGTGCAGAAGCCTGTCATCGCACTGGATTATAACGCCCTCTGATATCAGCGCCTTTATCTGCCTCTTTATTTCGGTTGTCTCGGCCCTGATCCATCCGGCAGGTTCGGACTGGGCTGTGCCGTTCAATCCGCTCAGGAGGATTTTAAGGGATAGTTTCTCCTTCAGGCTTCCGTGCTGGAAGATCTCAAGGTCTCTCAGCTTTTCATCCCTTTTCCTGCGCCGCGGCGATGGGTCCAGAATCTCACCGCCTCCGATTGTAAGAAGCGGTGAAAAACGCCTTATTATGTATCTGTCCCCTGCCATGACCGCAAGCGGGCTCTTGAACCGGAACTGGCAGTATGCCCTTTCACCGGGTTTCAGCTCGTCTTTCCCGTAAATGATGATCCTGCCGGTAAGCTCTGTGGCGGCGGTATGAAAGTGCACCAGGCTCCTGCTCTTTAGCGCACTGACAGGGGAGTCACTGAGAAGTTCGATCCCCGCGTCAATCACATAAGTGGTGCGGATCCTGTCCGGTACGGTTACGACATCGCCCCTCCCGACCTCGTCCTTTGAGACACCCTGGAGGTTTATCGCGACCCTCTGCCCGGCATACGCTGTCTTGAGAGACTCTCCGTGGCTCTGCAGCCCCCTGACCCTGGTCCTGATCCCGCGGGGCAGTATCTCCACTGGTTTGTCAACCGAGATGCTCCCTGAGACGGCAGTGCCTGTAACAACCGTGCCGAAACCCCTGAGCGTAAACACCCTGTCCACCGGAAGCCTGAATATCCCGTTTACAGGCTTGGGCTCAACGCTCAGGGCAAGCTCCCTGATCTTTTCCTTCAGCAGGCCGATGTTGTGCCCTGTCTTTGCCGACACAGGGATGATCGCGGCATCTTCCAGGAAAGTGCCTTTGACAAATTCCCTTGTCTCCTCCTCGACAAGCCCGAGCCAGTCCTCCTCGACAAGGTCAGACTTGGTGACGGCAATCAGCCCCCTTTTGACCTTCAGGAGGTTGCAGATATCGAGGTGCTCCCTGCTCTGGGGCATTATGCCTTCGTCAGCGGCGATCACCATGAGGACAATGTCTATACCGCCCGCGCCGGCAAGCATGTTCCTGACAAGCCTCTCGTGGCCCGGTACATCCACGATCCCTATCTTCAGGCCGTCCGGATACGAGAGCTCCGCAAAACCAAGGTCAATGGTAATGCCCCTCTCCTTCTCTTCCTTGAGCCTGTCAGGGTCCGTGCCCGTAAGCGCCAGCACGATGGCGCTTTTGCCGTGGTCTATATGGCCTGCTGTGCCGAGAATTACATAACGTTTCATGGGTCTTTAAAAAACGTGTTCCGTGTTTCGTATCCGTGATCCGTACGCGGTAACACCTAAGCCCCCTCCCCCTAACCCCCTCCCGCCAGGGGAGGGGGGACTTGTTCTTTCTGCACCCTGACAACTGCACCCTGCACCCTCTGCGGTCATCTTCATTAAGCTTAATCTCCAAAGGCAGCAATGATACAGTCTGTTAGTATCTTTACTTCCCTGTCCTGCACTGTCCTTGCATCTATGAGCAGCGCGTCTTCCTTGATCCTTGCAATTACAGGCGGTGAGCCTGATCTCAACCTTTCCTCCAGTGTGTTCACGGATACCTTCAGCGGCCTTACGGATAATACGAATGTAGGGAAACCCGCCTCAGGCAGTGACCCACCCCCTGCGCGTGACTGCTCGGGCAGTATCTCCATTTCTGCGCGGCCTGCAACGGCTTTTTTCAACAATGAATAAATCCTGCCGGCCCTCTTTTTTATATCCTTTACGGGCTGGGTCAGCATTCTCAGCGTGGGGATGTCCCTGACGGCCTTTTCCTCATCAAGATACTGCATGAATGTCGCCTCAAGCGCTGCAAACGTCATCTTATCGACACGCACCGCCCGGAGCATGGGATTCTTCTGAATCTCGCGGATCAGTTCTTCTCTGCCGGTGATAATGCCTGCCTGCGGGCCCCCGAGGAGCTTGTCCCCGCTGAAGGTCACGAGGTCGGCCCCCTGCCTTACCACCTCCTGGACAGTGGGCTCGTCGTATATACCGTATTTCTCCAGGCTGACCATGCAGCCGCTGCCGAGGTCGGCCATCACGGGTATGTTGGACCTGCGGCCGAGTTGTGCAAGCCTCTCTATGGAGACCTCCTCTGTAAAGCCTATGACCTTGTAATTGCTCTGATGAACCTTAAGCAGAAGGGCCGTGTCCGCGGACAGGGCGTTTTCATAATCGTATAAATGCGTCTTGTTCGTGGTGCCGACCTCCCGCAGTACGGCACCGCCTGCTTTCATCACCTCGGGTATCCTGAACGACCCGCCTATCTCCACCAGCTCGCCCCTTGAGACAATCACTTCCCTGCCCCTTGCAAATGTGTCGAGGCAGATGAGCACGGCGGCCGCGTTGTTATTCACAACAACGGCGTCTTCGGCGCCGGTCAGCTCCCGGATGATGTCTTTTATATGCGAATACCTCTTTCCCCTCCTGCCTGCCGCTATATCATATTCGAGGTTGGTGTAAGCGCCTGCAACCGCCACCATGTTCTCGACGGCACGACCGGAGAGTATGGACCTGCCGAGGTTTGTATGTATGACAACGCCCGTGGCATTGATAAGGGGTTTGAGTTTGTAAGCGGAGTATCTCCTGATAGCATCCTCTGTGTCGCCTGCAACGGCATCAATTGATACATCCGGGTCCCCGCCCGCCAGTATCTCCCTGCGCCTGGAGTCAATGGCCTCCCTGATGGAGCGTATGACTATCTTCCTGTGGTATGTCTCAAGCCACCTCCGGCCGTGGGCGCTCTTCAGGAACTCGTCGACCTGCGGCAGTTGTGAAAGCTTGTCCTGAATCGTCATCCGTTTTTCTAACACAAGGGTATGTCCGCGGTCAAGTGGCCCGCGCGCCTTCCCCTTGGTTCCTCCTCTCAAATATCTCCATATCCGCGGCAAGCCCCTTCCAGTTACAGGAATGCAGTTCCCTGACCATTTTATGAAAGGCGCCTGTCTCCACGATCCTTATGCGCTCTGATTCCTTCTCCACGCCGTGGAAGGGAAGCATTATAAAAAACGCCTGGTCAACGTGTCTTTTTACAGGATCCATCACGTCCCCGCGCCTCGTGTAATAGGGGTCTTCACCCTCCCTGCACGCCGCGCCGAATACATTAAACTGCCTGCACGCCATGGGCCTGAGCGGGTGTATGGAGCAGGCCCCTTCAAGGAGAAACGGGCAGGGAGAGTCTTTTTTGAACTCCGAGAGCCGCCTCTTGAGCATTTCCCTTGCGCGTCCGGCTGTCTTTTCCGTGACATACCAGGATATGCCCCTTAATTCAAGCGGATACACGGGTATGTCCTTGTGGGTGCTGCAGCATGCGGCGCAGCCCTTCCTGCATGCAGGCCGCCTGCCCTTCCTCTGTTCGGATTCAATTGAGGCGGCGACACCCCTGTCTACTGTGAAATAGGCGTCCAGCAGCAGCTTAAGCCATGGATGCCTCTTCTCGTCTTCCGGGAAAGAGAGCCTCTTTACCCGCTCGGAAGCCTTCCTGTTTTTCTTCTTCTTCGCCATCTTCTACAAAGTAACCCCCTTAATCCCCCTTAACTGAAGGGGGAAATCATGCCTCCCCTCTTAGGTTAAGAGGGGCCGGGGGAGTTATCCAATCAATCTCTTTTCCCTGATTTGATTTTTAACCGGCCTTTTGATATTCTTATCGTGCATCAAGGGTGTGCCGTTTACTTTTCTGAATAAAACTACGCTACTATTATAAGGGTTTTTCATGTAACTTCTCAAAGAGTTCACGGGGAGGGAAAGGATTCAGGAGACAGGAGTCAGAATTCAGGAGTCAGAATTCTTCACTGCGTATCCCGCATACGCGGTGAATCATTACCAATCATGAAAGTTCTTTTTGTCGGAGACATTGTCGGCAAGCCCGGAAGAAGGGCATTGAGGGAAGGGCTTCCCGACCTGATAAGCAAATTAAAGGTTGACTTTGTTATCGCCAATGTTGAAAACGCCGCCGGAGGCTTCGGGATAACAAAGGCGGTTGTTGAGGAGATATTTTCCTGCGGAGCGGATGTGTTGACATCCGGCAACCATATATGGGACAAAAAAGAGGCGGTCACATATATTACAAAGGAAGACCGCCTCCTGAGACCTGCCAACTATCCGCCGGGCGCACCGGGACACGGCAGCATTATCATGAACACGCCTTCAGGGGAAAAGATCGCTGTCCTGAATCTCTCCGGCAGGGTGTTCATGCATCAACTGGACTGCCCGTTTCAGGTCGCCGGGAGGGAACTGCCTGCCCTGAAGGAACAGGCAAAGGTGATTATCGTGGATTTCCATGCCGAGGCCACCTCTGAGAAATCGGCCTTTGCCTGGTATCTTGACGGGGAGGTGAGCGCTGTTGTCGGCACCCACACTCATGTTCAGACAGCCGATGAAAGGCTCCTGCCGAAGGGCACCGCATTTATAACGGATGTGGGAATGACCGGACCGGTCAATTCGATTATAGGGGTGAAGAGGGAACAGATAATAAACAAGTTTCTAACACAGGTCCCCACCCGGTTTGAGACCGCAAAAGGGGAGGCCGTGCTTTCGTGTGTCCTGCTGGAGATTAATACCGGCACGGGCATGGCGGCCTCGATCCAGCGGCTGCAGATCACCTTTCCATGATGATTCGGTTGAACTTTACCTTAACGTTGCATAAAGCGGCAAGGCAGGCTGCCGGAAAACCTTTATAAAGCGATGGGATATTGGAAAATAACTCTTTGTTGCAGGAATTAACGGAGAATGAAGTTCCAAAAGACGTCAATATGCTGTGCGGAATATTTCCTGAAGGTATCGCAGATAAAGCTTTCCCGGCAGCCTGCCTTGCCCGCTGGCGATGTTTTTTTGCCACTGTAAGGTTTACACTCCCGGTAAACCGCCCGGGAGAGGCCTGCCGGTCTTTACGGCAGGCCCTCCTGCTGTTGACAATAATTTTTATGCAATTAAAAGATAAACTCGAGAGCCCCGGAGGGTCGAGGCTCTTTCAGGCTGGTATATTATTACTTTATTCCTTGCTTGAAGGCCTTTCCGGGAGAAAATTTCGGGAGCTTCGCCGCAGGGATCTTGATGGTTTCACCGGTTCTCGGGTTGCGGCCTTTTCTGGCCTTTCTCTTTGAAACGGAAAAGGTTCCAAACCCGATGATGGTGACCTTGCCGCCCTTTTTCAGGGTCTTGGTGATTCCCTTGATAAAGGAATCAATGGCCTTGGCCGCCGCTGCCTTTGAAATCCCTGCTCCGTCTGCAACTACTTCAATGAGTTCTGTTTTTGTCATACATCCACTCCTTTCTTTTTTCCGGTGATATAATGTTTAAAAAAACATTAATGAAGAAAGATACCAGCAGGCATGAGCCTTTGTCAATAGTTTTTTTATTTTTTTCAAAAAATTTTGCGGGCATACTTTACCTACGGCAGCACAATATCCACGACCTTGCCGGGCGGGCCGAGTTTACCGATATCCCTGTTGTTGAAAACAATACGCGTACCGCCTGCATTGCCCACCTTGAGGACAAACTTCTTGTCTGCCGATAATGTCACCGTCTCACCGGGTCTCAGAAGCCATTCCCTGCGCTTGCCGCCGTCTATACTCACGGATACCCATGTAAGCTCGACAGCGGTTATTTTAAGAGACAGCTTCTCGCTTTCCGCCGCAAGTCCGGCCTTTCCGTTCTCCCTGACAACAGGCTCTGTAACGGGTTTCTCCTCCCCGCCCCGCATAAAGAAAACCGCTGAAATGCCTATAAGCAGAAGAGATGCGGCCGCTACCAGGAGGGGTTTATAATTCAGGGTGCCTATTTTCTTTAACGGAGTGATTATCCTGCCGACTGTTTCCTTAACCGGTTCTTTTATATTTATGTTTCTTATATAAGAAATCGCCGATGCCGCTCTGTATTGCGGTTTTTTTGCAGGCGGCTCAGGTTCCGGGGGTGGTTCCGGCTCCTCAACGGCGGCGGTTCCCCTTGCATTCCTGTAAAGGTCAAGTATAAAGTTGCTTTCAAGCCCCAGGAGGTCGGCATACAGACGCAGGTACGCCTTTGTATATATCTCAGCCGGCAGCAGCCTGTAATCATCCTCTTCTATGGCTCTCAGATACTCGACCTTTATCTTCAGGGCCCTTGCAATACCCTTGAGGGATTTCTTCTGTTTCTTTCGCTCTGTTTTTAAAATGCTGCCCGGTGTATCCATAATAAGCCTTGCATTACCTTAACCTTACAGTGGCATAAAGTACCGCCAGCGGGGCAGAGGAGTCTGCCGGGAAAGCTTTATCTGCGA
>JAADFS010000320.1:0-25730 GCA_013152795.1 Deferribacteres bacterium | reverse complement strand
ACTTCCTGCAACAAGAACATATTTCCAATATCCCATCGCTTTATAAAGGTTTTCCGGCAGACTCCTCTGCCCGTTTATGCAACATTAAGGTTAACAGCGGCATAAAAATATCGGTGTTCAGAGGGCAAGGGAAAATCAACTAATACTTCAGGCTTTCTATAAGCTTCCGTGCCTCCCTGCCCCTCGGCGTGTTTTGATCCTGTTCCGCCACTATATTGAAATGTTTCAGTGCCTTGGCCTTCTCTCCCCTTCTCATATAGATATTGGCAAGCTCCCAATGGGCCTCCACATAACCGGGTGCAATGCCTATCGCCTTTTTAAACGCCTCTATTGCGGCCTCATCATCATTAAGCTTTACATAAACAAGGCCGAGGATATAAAGCGCGGACGGGAAAATGGGATTCCTGATAAGGGCCTCTTTCACGGCCTTCTCTGCATTCTTATAATCGCCTTTTTTGTAATAGGCGTATCCCATGTTGGAATATGCCCACGCAGGGGTCCGGTACACGGGGTTTTTCAGTGCCGCCTTAAAGCATTTAATGGCCTCATCCCAGTCTCCGGTCTCCACGTAAACCACGCCGAGATTGTTCAGCGCCTCTGAATAATCAGGGTCTATTGATATGGCCTCTTTGTAATATTTTATGGCCTCATCATACTTTTTATATCTCGCGCTTATGAATCCGAGATAATTGTAGGATTCCTTGTTCCCGGGGTCCAGCCTGACGGCCTTCTGAAATTCCACAAATGCCTCGCTGAGCTGCCCTTCGTTCAAATAGGAGTTGCCCAGTTTAACATGTGCAGCGGCCTGCCTGATATCATTATAATCAGGTGTAGTGGCACATCCGGTAAGGAACAGGAGAAGGGCGAACACTGAGCAGAGGGCCATGCGCCGTATGAGGAGCACTGCGGTACAGCCGGGCAACTGTTTAACCGGGAATAAGGAAGCGGCAGAATATTCGAATCCGGATGATTGATTGTCTGTGCATAAATATCTTCGAAGATTCCAGGTCAAATAACAGCCTCCCGATAGGCTAACTTACCAGAAAGTCTTAGAAAAATTCAACCGGATGTTTATCAGTACTTCCGCCATATCGTATGAATTTTATCATAATTCATCCTTTAAGAACAACGAGAGGTCTATGCATCCGATGAATTAACCTTAATGTTGCATAAACGGGGCAAGGGAGGCGATGTTTTTTATGCCACTGTAAGGTTAAGCAATGCATTGACTATGGCTGCGGCCACGGCCGAACCTCCCTTTCTGCTCAGATTCGTTATAAACGGAAAGTCCTGTGCAGCGAGGAGGGACTTTGACTCCACCGCCCTGACAAATCCTACAGGGACGCCTATGACAAGGAGGGGGCCCGCGGGGCGGGAGGTATTGGCCGCATTATTCAGTATATCTATTGTCTTCAGCAGGGCTGTAGGCGCATTTCCGATTGCGATAATCCCTATGTTGCCGTTTTCCTTCAGGGCCTCCATGATTCCTCTCTCGGCCCTCGTCATCTTTTCAGTATCCTGAACCTTCAGTTCCGAATCCTGAATACTGCATACAACCCTGCCGCCCCATCTGTTCAGCAGTCTCTTGTTGATCCCTGTCCTGACCATCTCCACATCCGTGAGTATATCCCTGCCGGCCTTTATCGCCGCTATCCCTGTCCTGACTGCATCAGGGTGAAATACAAGGCTGGTCTTGTATTCAAAGTCAGCGGTGGTATGGATGACGCGCTTGACAACCGGCAGTCTTTCCACAGGCACATCGCTCAGGTCGATCTCATCCGAGATTATCTCAAAGCTCTTTTTCTCTATCTCGCCTGGAGCCAAACCGGTTGCCGCCTCAATCCTCTCAAGCACTACGCGGGCTATCCTGTCATGGACACCGAGGTGTGCCGTGCAGATGAATTCAACATCAGGGTACATGGCTTCAGCCTTCCTTATTATCGCGGGGATATCCCTTGTTACGTGTGTGCCACTGCTTAAGAAATACGGATGCACAATCACCCTCTCCGCACCTTCCCGCACGCAGGATGTGATCGCCTCCATCAGGTCAGGCCGTGCAAACCTGAGATAGGCCGCCTTTACACAACCGCTGCTGCATCCGGGATGTATCATGCCGTGCAGGAGCCCTGCAGTATGTTCTATGCTGTTTGCACCTTTCCCGGAACTGCCGTGTCCCGCAATAATAATCCTTTCCATCTCTCTCACCTACCTTTATTCCCCCTCCCCCTAACCCCCTCCCGATAGGGGAGGGGGAACCTGTTTCTTTCTGCACCCTGCACCCTCCATTAAATTTCCAATATCCCATCGCTTTATAAAGGTTTTACGGCAGGCTCTCCTGCCTGTTTATGCAACGTTAAGGTTCAATTAACGAAACCGATAAAGTTCTCCGCTATGCCGGGATTGCTCCCGAAATGTATATGGATATAACTGCCGAGGGTGTTTTTGATCCTGTATCCCTCATCATGGATGTATCTGCCTGATCCATCCCTGACCGAATAACTCCGCGCAAGCCCGGAGACAGGGGCGTCAGCACTGTTTATTATCGTGGAATAATGAAATTCATGCCCCCGGATAACAGCACCCTTTCTGCCCGGGATGCAGTCTTCCTTAAGCACGGCCTCCCTGTAGCCGAGGCGGGCCCTGCGCCGTGTCATCTTTGTCTTAAACGGAAATACCCCGGCCATTGGATAAAAAGCACCGTCAGGCTCGTAAATCCCCTGCGTGAGATACATGAATCCGCCGCATTCCGCGTACACGGCCATACCGCGGCCTGCAAAATCCGCCACAGACTCTACCATGGATTTATTCCCCGAAAGCTCCTTTGCATAAAGCTCGGGGTAGCCGCCTCCTATATAAAGGGCGTCAACACCAGTGGGAACAGCAGTGTCGGACATGGGGCTGAATGATATAATCTCCGCACCTGCCTGTCTGAGCAGATCGAGGTTGTCTTCGTAATAAAAGCAGAAGGCCCTGTCGCGCGCCACGGCAATCCTGGCCTTTGGGGCCGGTGTTCCCCCTCCCTGACCCTCCCCCGTCAAGGGGGAGGGGATTGATGGACCCTCTTCCGTCAATTCCCCCCTCTCCCGGCGGGAAGGGGCCGGGGGGAGGTTGAACATTGCGTCCAGGTCAATATGCCCCAGAACCGCATCCGCCAGTTCATCCACGTCTTCAGGTGAAAAAGGCCTTTCCTCCGCCACGACCAGCCCGAGGTGCCTGTGCGGAATCTCCACACCCGGGTTCTTCGGCAGATAGCCCAGCACCGGAACATCCCTCACACTGCCCCTGACTCTTTCATAATGCCTCTCCGAGGCGATACGGTTAAATATGACGCCGCTTATGCCGGGAGGCCGTGCCAGTGAGGCGAAACCGCTCACCACAGCGCCCGCACTCTCGGCCATTCCAAAGGCATCCACAACAAGGACCACCGGCAGGCCGAGGGCACCGGCAAGCTCAGCGGTGCTGAGATCGCCGTCATAAAGTCCCATCACCCCTTCGACCACCGCTGTATCGGCACCCGCCGAGTTCCTGCGGAAACATTCGGCCACGTACTCCCTCCCGCACATCCACAGATCGAGGTTCCTCGACGGCCTACCGGTAATAAGCCCGTGCAGCCCCGTATCTATGAAGTCAGGGCCTGCCTTGAAGGGCTGCACACTGAAGCCCTTTTTTGCCAGAGCGGCAAGTACCCCGAGTGTAACGGTTGTCTTGCCGCATCCGCTGTGCGTCCCCGCGATAACTACACCCTGCATGCAATCTCCCTGATCAACATTTCATTGTCCCTGTGCGACTTGACGGCGACCCTCATGTATGAACCATCCAGCCCTTTGAAATTTGAACAATCCCTTAGCAGAACGCCCTTCCGTCTCAGTTCACTGACCATGCCGGAGGCGTTATCCGTTCTCAGCAAATAATAGTTGGCTGCGGACGGGAAGAACTCCATCCCCGCCTCGCGGAAACCGTTCTCGAGAAACCTCTTCTCTTTCTCCATCAGCCTCATTGTCTCATGTGCATAGGCACTGTCATCAAGTGCTGCAACAGCGGCCTTCTGTGCCAGGCTGTTGACAGTCCAGGGCTCCTTGTATTCCCTGACACGCGGCATCATCTCCGCATGAAACACACCGTAGCCGATTCTCAGGCCTGCGAGGGCGTAAAACTTTGTCATGGATCTCAGGACCGCAAGATACGGATTCTCCCGTACATCCCTGATCACCGATGCCCCGGGGCAGAAGTCGATAAACGCCTCATCAACGACAAGCAGGCACTTCATCTCCCGTGCCGCCCCGGCAATCCGCAGCACCTCCGGCCTGCCCAGCAGATGCCCCGTGGGGTTGTTGGGATTGCAGAGAAATGCCATATCACAGCCCTGCATGGCCTCGATGAATCCGGCGGGGTCAACGGCAAATCCACGTTCAACCTGCAACGCGTAACCCGCAACCCGCAACCCGCAGGCCGCAACCGCCCGCTCATACTCTGAAAAAGACGGCGCCGGGACCATGACCTTGCGGGGTTTAAGCGCCCTTGGAATGAGATAAATAAGCTCCGTGCTCCCGTTGCCGCAGAGTATGCCTTCAGAATCAACGCCGTAATGCCGGGCTATCTCATGCCTGAGCAATGTTGTATCAGGATCAGGATAATTGACCAGGCTGTCCAGCGCCTCCCTGATTGCATCCTTCACCTTTCCCGGCACGCCGAGGGGGTTTATCGATGCACTGAAGTCAATAAGGTTCTGTTCCGGGATTCCGGTCTCTTCAGCAACCCTGTAAATATTCCCGCCGTGCATTTCCATGGTATTAAGTGTACCTTACAGTGCCATAAAAACATCGCCTGCATGCAGGAGAGCCTGCCGGAAAAGCTTTATCTGCGATTCCTTAAGGGGTAACAGCTCAGCCCCCTCCCCCTACCCCCCTCCCAACGGGAGGGGGGACTTGTTTTATTCTGCACCCTCAACTGTGAACTTTGAACTCTATTTCCCCGCAGCATCCCTTGCCGCGTCTATGCAACATTAAGGGTTAAAGGACCTGTTCAAAGCAGATACATGATAAGCAGCGCTGTGAACAGCCCCAGTACCGACGTGATCTTTACAATCATGAGAGCCTTTTCGCATGCGCGCACATAACCGATTTCATCGTCCACACCAAGGCGGCCTGCACCCTGCCTGAGCAGGCTCGGATGCTCCTCTCCTATATACGGCTTGTTCACAAAAATCCCCCCGTAGGTCGCCGGCCCGCCGAGCCGTACACCCAGGGCCCCGGCCATTGCCGCCTCGGGGATTCCGCTGTTGGGGCTTGAATGCTTCATCCCGTCCCTGAACATTATCTTGAAGGCATTGATGCCGCTCCTGAAATTCGACTGGCTAAAGCCCAGTTTCAGGTTTACCAGGAGTTCGGAGAGTTTTATCTTTGAGGCCGTTCCCGTGTTCTTGAACCACCTGGAAAACTCCCCTCCGACCACCCTGAAAAAACAGATCATGAATGCCGCGGCCACAATCAGGAAACCGGTGATCCTTGCCGGGATATAATTTGCAATATCGTCGAGCCTTGCCGCTGCCCAGCCGAAGTTTTTGTAGGTTTCATTCCTGTAGCCGACCATGGAGTCAAGGGTGTTCACTGCCTTGTACGCCATTGCAAGGGGCAGGCCGCCGAGCGCAAAGTAAAACATCGGGGCAACTATCCCGTCCGAGGCATTTTCAGACAGTGTCTCTATCACCGCCTTCAGGATGCTCTTGCGGTCCAGGGAATGCGTGTCCCTGCCCACTATCATGCCGAGCTTCCGGCGCGCGTTCTCGATACTGCCTGTGCCTGCCTCACTGATCACCGCCGTGGCGGACTTAAGCAGGTCGCGTGTTGCAACAGTGGTTGACACCAGGTATACAAACACTGCAAACAGCACGTATGATGTAACAACTGTCAGCCTCACCTCAAGAAGGACGGAGGTGATGATATGAAACAGGAAATAGGTCAGACCGGCTATTATGACCACAAGGATGACACCCGCCAGCTTTTCCCTTGCCTCCAGGCTCAGCCTGTCCTCAGCCCTCTTGAGAAAGGCACAGGCAATGGAAATGGGGTTTTTGCTTTTCACCCTCCGGCCGGAGTCCTGCGCTGCATGCTGCCGGTTTATTATCTTCTCCCTCAACATCCTGCCGGTCCTGTCTATCGCCCACCCCATGCCCTTGACAGGGTGGGGTATCTGGCGCGGGTCACCGATCAGGAGGTCGAGTATGTATGCCAGCACAAGCGCTGCGGTATCCGTCATTTCAGAGTCTCCCGGACTTTCCCAGACAGCATTTCAGTCCCGCCTGTCTTAACATAAAGCATATATCAACGCTGTTTCTCAGCGTATCGGCCCACCTGTTTATCGCCTCTTCCCTCTTCGCCCGGTAACTGAATTTGCATCCACGCGGCTGCAGGCCCTTCCTGGCCCTCAATGCGTTGATGAGGGATGTCCTGAAGCCGTCGTTATCAAATATCCCGTGGATATAGGTCCCCCACACGCTTCCCTTTACAGAGCCGTCGGCAATGCCGCGCCGCGACGTCCCCCTGAAGATTTTAAACAACCCTGTATCCCCGGTCGTGTTTCCCATATGAATCTCGTAACCTTTGAGCCTGTCTTTTTTCGTGCCGGCCTGAGCCGTATCGAAGAGCCTCGAGCAATCGGCGACAGCCGATACCCGGCATGTGGTCTTCGTCCTGTCAAGTGTTGTTACAGTGTCAAGCAGGCCCATGCCCCTGACTTCCTTCAGGGGGCTCTCCACGCCGTGTGGATCGAGTATCTTCATGCCGAGCATCTGGTAGCCCCCGCATATACCGGCAACGGGGGTGCCGCGTTCAGCAGCGGCCCTGACAGAGTCCTCCACACCGCTTTCCCTCAGGAAGAGCAGGTCGCTTACCGTGTTTTTCGAGCCGGGTATGATTATAAGGTCAGCACCTTTGATATCTTCCTCCCACAGCGAATACCTCAGTTCGACATCAGGCTCGTACAGGAACGGCGCGAAGTCCGTAAAGTTGGAGATATATTTAAGCCTGAGGATTACTATCCTCACCGTGCGGTCGTGTTCCCGCCGGTTCAAATGTTTCAGCCGTTTCATGGATTCGATGGACAGGCCGTCCTCTTCATCGAGTCCCCTGGTGATAGAGCGTGCCTATGACCGGCCTGCCGGTCCTGTCCTCTATCATGCGCAGGCCCGGACGCAGGATGTTGATGTCCCCGCGGAACTTGTTGACAATAAAGCCCTTTATATAATCAGCATCAGACATCTCATCCCCTCCGGCGCGGCGGCCGTTGAGGCCGCTGAAACTGTCCTTCAGCAGGCCAACCGTCCCGTAAAAAGACGCAAAAACCCCGCCCTTCTCAATATCGCCCACGAGAATCACGGGTGCATCCGCATAGCGGGCCACCCGCATATTCACCACATCCTCGTTCAGGAGATTGATCTCCGCAGGGCTGCCTGCACCCTCAATTACAATCAGGTCGTATTGTCCTGAAAGCCTGTCATACGCAGCGGTGATCTCCTTCCATACCATGTCCTTGACGGCATAATATTCACCGGCTTTCATTGTTGCGTAGACCCTGCCGTTCAGGATCACCTGGCTGCCTGCCTCGCCGGTGGCCTTGAGGAGCACGGGATTCATGTCATTGCAGGGCTCTATGCCGGCCGCCTCTGCCTGAAATGCCTGGGCGCGCCCGATCTCTCCACCCTCTATGGTAATAAAGGAATTCAGCGCCATGTTCTGCGCCTTAAACGGCGCAACCCTGATACCCATATCCCTGAATATCCTGCACAGGCCCGCAACGATCGCGCTCTTGCCCGCACCCGAGCCTGTTCCCTGTATCATTATCGCCCTTGACATAAATTTTCCTCTCCAGAGTTTATCTGCCTTGCAGTTGCATAAAAAATACCTGTAGCTGGGCACCCCCTCCCTGACCCTCCCCCGTCAAGGGGGAGGGAAAACAGGATTTCATTCTGCCCCCTTAACTCTTAACTCTTAACTCTTAACTCTGTTCCCCGGCAGCCTTCCTTGCCGCGTTTATGCAACCCTGAAGTTCATCAGTTTTACCACCGGGTAGTCCCAGAACTCTATAATATTCAGCGCCGCAAAATCCTGCTCTATCCTGAATATATTCTCAAGCGGGATTCCCAGCAGGTGGCAGAGTATCACCCTGTTTATCCCCCCGTGGGCCACTACAGCGATACTGTCACCCGGGTGTGCCGAGACTATCGCGTTAAACGCCTTCAGTGCCCTGTTGCTGAAATCAATAGTGCTCTCACCCCCGGGCGGGCTGAACCGCAGGGGGTCCTCCGCCCATGCCTTAAAGGCACCAGGGTCCGTCCGCCTTATCTCATCAAATGTCATACCTTCCCATGCACCGAAGTTGCGCTCCTTTAATCCCTCAACAACCACCGGCTGAATCCCGTGCGGCCCGGCAATGATCTCCGCGCTTTTTACCGCCCTGCCGAGACAGGAGCTGTAGACAGCCTTCAGTTTGCCGCGGCCGTTCCGGGCGAGATAATCCGCCAGTTTTCTCATCTGCTGCATGCCGTGCCCGGAAAGCGGCACCTCGATATGACCCTTGTACCGGGCGGAGTCCGCATCCACTGTCTCACCATGCCGTATCAGGCAGACCTCTGTGACCATATCACCATTATTGCCAGAATTATCAGTACCGCGATCTCATGAACCGCGCCGAGCGTATCACCTGTCATGCCGTCAAAGTTTCTGTTGCAGAACCACACTGCTGCAAGGGCGAACATATAGAGTACCGGCATGATGAACATGAGGTGGAATGTCAACACCGAAAACTGCGACATAATGCCCAGCACCATGAATAAGGCCGCCACGCATATGAGGGTCGCAGTGAGCACCTCTTTTTTGCCCGTATATGCGGCGAACATCTTTCCCAGCCCTTCCTGTTTGGCCGGCCGGCAATGATAGATTGCAGGGACCATTGTCCAGCGGGACAGCACGGGCAGCAGCAGCAGTGTCGAGTAATAGAGCCGTCTCCCTGAGTCAAAGAAAAGGGCATCCAGCAGCAGGTATTTCAGCAGCAGGGCCATGACTATTGCAATCACCCCCAGGGAGCCGACCGTGCTTTCCTCCATAATCGCATGTTTTCTCTCCATGCCGCCCCTTGATGCAATTGCGTCAAAGGTATCCGCAAGGCCGTCAAGGTGCAGGCCGCCGTTTACCACCACCATCACGAGGACCAGCAGGCCGTTCGCCAGCCCGCTGGGGAAGGCACCGAGAAACACAGGCGCCAGCACCAGCAGGAGCGCGCCTTCAAAAAGGCCGGTCAAAGGGAAAAACGCCGTGGCCCTCCCCACCTCCTCTTCAGGGACCTCACCGAGGTCCCTTACAGGTATGATCGTCAAAAACTGAAAAGACAGCAAGATACGTTTCATGTTTTAAAATAAACCTTACGTTAAGGTTTACTGTTGCCTCTCCGCTACCTCAGCCTCTGCAAATGTGGCCATCTCCCTGTAGATCTTGAGCCCTGCCTCTATAACCAGCATGGACAGCGCAGCCCCTGTTCCTTCGCCGAGTCTCATGTCAAGGTCAAGTATCGGCCTGAGACCGAGCTTCTGTAGCACGGATTTGTGGCCGATCTCCTGCGACATGTGGGCCGCAAACATGTAGTCTCTTGTTTTGGGCTCAAGCAGGTATGCTATCAGGGCGCCAGCGCCTGATATAAAGCCGTCGATCACAACCGGCACCTTGTTTGCCGCTGCGCCGACAATCAGGCCGGCTATCCCGCCGATCTCCGCGCCTCCGATCTTGGAGAGCACATCAAGGGGGTCTGAAGGGTCTGGCCTGTTGGCCGCGATGGAATCCCTGATGACCTGTACCTTATTCTTCCATGCCGTATCGTCTATGCCTGTGCCCCGGCCCGTGATTTCCTCAACCGGCCTGCCCGTAACCACCGACGTTATGGCGCTGGAGGGTGTCGTGTTGGCGATTCCCATATCGCCGGTGCCGAATATATGATAACCTTTCCGTGCGTATTCGCCTGCAAGCTCTATCCCCACCTCAATGCACCTTTCAGCCTCCTGTCTCGTCATTGCAGGGCCCCTGCGCATGTTTTTCGTGCCGGAGACGACCTTGCGCGAAACAAAGGCGCCTGCGCCTCCCCTGCTGAATGAAAGGGAGGCCGGTGTGTCGCCGAAATCATAGTCAACACCTATATCCACTATGACCACCTCTGCGCCTGCATGCCTTGCAAGGACATTAATGCCCGCGCCTCCGTGGATAAAATTCAGGACCATCTGGGGGGTCACCTCCTTTGGAAACGCGGAGACCCCTTCATCCGCCACACCGTGGTCACCTGCAAATGTGAAGACGACCTTTTTATCAAGCACCGGCATCCTGTTTCCGGTGATTGCAACCAGTTGCCTTGCAAATTCCTCCAGCCTTCCCATGCTGCCCTGGGGTTTTGTAAGGCTGTCCAGGCGGTTCTGCGCCTCCTCGGCATAGGCGCCGTTGGTGTGTGTAACGCTTTGCAGAATCGAATCCAGGTTCATAATATTCCTCCCTCGTGAACTTTACAGCGGCATAAAAATATCGCCGGCGGGGCAGAGGAGTCTGCCGGGAAAGCTTTATCTGCGATTCCTTCAGGGAATATTCCGCACAGCATATTGACGTCTTTTGGAACTTCACTTTCCGTTATTTCCTGCAACAAGAACATATTTTCAATATCTTATCGCTTTATAAAGGTTTTCCGGCAGACTCCTCTGCCCGTTTATGCAACATTAAGGTTAACTTTCAATCTATTTTATCCTCAGCGGTATCCCGGCTGTCACCAGGTAGACCTCATCGGCGATCCCGGCAACCCTCTGGTTCAAAAGGCCCGCGAGATCCCTGAATCTCCTTGCGGTTTCATTCTCCGGTACAATACCCATGCCCACCTCATTGGAGACAATGAAAACACGTGCACCATCTCCCCTGTATACTGCTCCCTTTTTCAACCTGGATAACTCACCGGCAAATTCCAGGATAGTGTCCTCCACAGGTCCCCCTGCCGCGGATAAGACATTGGACAGCCAGAGAGTCAGGCAATCAAGCACAACCGCGCTGTACCTGTCTTTTATATCCGACAGCACAGTTGCAATATCCCGCGGCTCTTCGTATGTGTCCCATTCAGCGCCCCTCTCCCTTTTGTGTTTCTCGATACGCTCCTGCATCTCCCGGTCAAGGGCCTGTGCGGTTGCAATGTACGCCTTCTGTCCAGTGGTTCCGGAGGCCTCTCTCAGCGCAAAGGCGCTCTTACCGCTCCTGGCGCCTCCTGTAACAAAAACAATCTTCATTACCCTTACAGTGGCATAAATACTGCCGGCGGGGCAGAGGAGTCTGCCGGGAAAGCTTTATCTGCGATACCTTCAGGAAATACTTTGCACGGCATATTGACGTCCTTTGGAACCTCACTCTCCGTTATTTCCTGCAACAGAAACATATTTCCAATATCCTATCGCTTTATAAAGGTTTTCCGGCAGACTCCTCTGCCTGTTTATGCAACATTAAAAAGGTTACGGCAGCCCGGGCCTCATCCTGTGCCAGCCGGTCGCCTGCTCGTACGCATATGCGGCCCTGAATATGGACTCCTCATCAAAATGCCTTCCGATTATCTGCAGTCCGACCGGCAGGCCTGCGGATGTGAAACCGCAGGGTATTGATATGCCGGGCACACCGGCAAGGTTTACGGATATGGTGAAAATATCGGACAGATACATCTGAAGGGGGTCCGCCGTCTTCTCGCCGGCCCTGAATGCAGGAGTGGGCGTTGTGGGTGTCACCACCAGGTCAACCGTCTCAAAGGCCTTCTGAAAATCCCGGCTTATCAGTGTCCTTACCTGCTGCGCCTTCCTGTAATACGCCTCATAGTATCCTGACGACAGTGCATAAGTGCCGAGTATTATCCTCCTCTTGACCTCGGCCCCGAAGCCTTCATCCCTTGTCTTCATGTACATGTCAATCAGGTCATCCCCATCCACCCTCAGGCCGTACTTCACGCCGTCATACCGGGCGAGGTTGGATGATGCCTCGGAAGTTGCAAGGATATAATAGGTCGCCACTGCGTATTCCGTATGCGGCAGTGATATTTCAACGGCAACTGCACCGAGTGTCTCGAGCTGCTTTACGGCCTCATTTACAGCACCGGCCACTTCCCCGTCCACTCCCCCTATGAAATATTCCTTCGGGATCCCGAGTTTCATACCCTTTATATCCTGCCCTAACACAGAGGTGAAATCAGGTGTGTCCACCGCGGCTGATGTTGAATCAAGGGGGTCATGGCCGCTGATGACATTCATCAGTATCGCCGAGTCTTTCACGGTCTTTGTAATCGGCCCTATCTGGTCAAGAGACGACGCAAATGCCACAAGACCATAGCGGGAGACCCTGCCGTAGGTGGGCTTTAATCCCACAACCCCGCAAAAAGCAGCGGGCTGCCTGATGGAGCCGCCTGTGTCGGAGCCGATAGCCGCGATGCACTCATCCGCGGCCACCGCCGCCGCCGAGCCTCCGCTTGAGCCGCCCGGCACCCGCCGGGGGTCCCAGGGATTTTTCGTGCGTCCGAAAAAGGAGTTCTCCGTGGAGGAGCCCATGGCGAATTCGTCGAGATTGGTCTTGCCGGTCAGCACATACCCCTGCTCCCCGAGACGCTGTGTTACTGTGCTCTCATACGGTGGGATGAAGTTTTCAAGTATTCTTGATGAACAGGTGGTTTTTATTCCCTTTGTGCATATATTGTCCTTTACTGCAATGGGTATGCCGGGAAGCGCTGGTTTGCCGCCGGCCCTGATACTGTCTTCAGCCTGTCTTGCCTGTGACAGCGCATGCTCCTTCTGAACAGAGACATACGAGCCGATTTTTTCTTCCACGGCCCTGATCCTCTCCAATACCGCGCCGGCCAGTTCCACGGGGCTTATCTCACCCCGCATAACAGCCGAGCGCGCTTCCTCGATATTCATGCTGTAAAGTTCCACCGCTCCTCCGTTCCGGAATATTTAAGAATTTCAGGGACAAAAGTCAATCAACATTTTACAATTTTACCCTGCCGGAAAGAAAGCCTCGGTTTTTAAAATCGCCTGAGTTGGGGTATACTACTGTTAATTCGGATAAGGAAGAATGATAAGAGTTCACCCCCTCCGTCAAGGGGGAGGGGGGCTGAACTATTAAATTAATTATGAAAGAAAACACAAATATGACTGTAAGACACGATGTAAGCCTCTTTACGGATCACGATATCTATCTCTTCAAGGAAGGCAACCACTTCAAACTCTATGACAAGCTCGGCTCACACCTGATGACAGTTGACGGAAAAGAGGGTGCCTATTTTGCGGTGTGGGCCCCGAATGCGCAGAAGATAACGGTCATGGGGGATTTCAACCAGTGGAACAAGGTCTCCCACCAACTGATGCCGCGCTGGGACGGCTCCGGCATATGGGAGGGCTTTATTCCGGGGATAAAAAAGGGCGACATCTATAAATACCACATAGTATCCACGTACAATAATTACCGTGTCGACAAGGGCGACCCCTTCGCCTTTTACTGGGAGGCCCCGCCCAGGACGGCATCCAGGGTATGGGACCTGGAATATAAATGGAACGACGCCGCGTGGATGGAGGAAAGACGCCGGCGCAATGCACTGGATGCACCGTTTTCCATATATGAGGTTCATCTCGGCTCGTGGAGGCGTGCGGCCGGGGCAGGTGACGGATTCCTCAATTACAGGGAAATGGGCCGTTATCTCGCGGATTACGTGAAAGACATGGGCTTTACCCACGTCGAACTCATGCCGGTGACCGAGCATCCGTTTTACGGTTCGTGGGGATACCAGACCGTGGGCTACTTTGCACCCACGGCCAGATACGGAACCCCGCAGGACTTCATGTATATGATCGACTGCCTGCATCAGAACGGTATCGGCGTCATAATAGACTGGGTCCCGTCGCACTTTCCTTCCGACGAGCACGGACTTTCCTATTTTGACGGCTCCTGCCTCTATGAGCACGAAGACCCCCGCAAGGGCTACCATCCTGAGTGGCACAGTTATATCTTCAACTACGGCAGGAACGAGGTGAGGAACTTTCTTATAAGCAGCGCCCTGTTCTGGCTCGACAGATACCATATCGACGGCATCAGGGTGGATGCCGTCGCATCCATGCTATACCTGGACTATGCAAGAAAAGACGGTGAATGGATACCCAATGAATACGGCGGCAAAGAGAACCTGGAGGCGATAAGTTTTCTGAAGAGATTCAATGAAGCGGTCTATGCAGCGCATCCGGATGTCCAGACCATGGCCGAAGAATCAACCGCGTGGCCCATGGTCTCAAGACCGACCCATGTGGGCGGCCTCGGTTTCGGGATGAAGTGGAACATGGGATGGATGCACGATACGCTGGATTACATGTCAAAGGACCCGGTGCACAGGAAATATTACCATAACAGGCTTACGTTCAGTATCTGGTATGCATTTTCGGAAAATTTCATTCTGCCCCTGTCACACGACGAGGTGGTCTACGGCAAGGGCGCGCTTATAGGCAAGATGCCCGGGGATGAATGGCAGAAGAACGCGAATCTCAGGCTTTTATTCGGATACATGTACGCCCATCCCGGAAAGAAACTGCTGTTCATGGGCGGGGAGTTCGCGCAGTGGAAGGAATGGAACCACGACGAGGGGCTTGAATGGCATGTCCTTGAATATCCCTCGCACAGGGGTATACAGAACTGGGTCAGGGACTTAAATCGTCTCTACAGTAGTGAACCCGCCCTGCATGAGCTTGATTTTTCCGAAGAGGGATTTCAGTGGGTGGATCTCAGCGATTATGAAAAGAGCATAATCTCCTTTATACGCAGGGGCAGGGATCCGGATGATTTCCTCGTGTTTGTATTCAACTTCACACCCGTGCCCAGGAGCGGCTACAGGATCGCGGTGCCGCGGGGGGGCTTTTACAGGGAGGTGCTTAACAGCGATGCCGGACAGTACGGCGGGAGCAATGTCGGCAACTGCGGCGGGGTACGTACCGAACCCCTGCAAAAGGAGGGGGACTTCCACATGCTCAACCTGAACCTTCCGCCTCTCGGCCTGCTGGTCCTAAAACCCGCGCCTGCAAAACCTGCCGGCGTAAACCCTGAAGTCCAGGTCACTAAAGATTGAGTTCCTGTACTCCAGAGTCTCAAGGAACTCTGTATCCACCTCGCCCGACAAAAGGTCATCAACCAGTTTATTGAAGTTTGCAATATGCTCCCGTGTCCTTTTCGTCGAGTATTGCACAGCGGTTTTCGTTGTCATCAGAAACGCCCAGTCACTGCTCTGGGCAAGGAGCAGTTCCCTCGCCATCTGGTTCAGCAGCCGGGTATTCAATGAACCGGTCTCATTGTAATACCTGCCGGCAAGTTCTTCCATGGTCCCCGCCATATGATGCAGGTGGGGGTAAATCCAGTCATTCTCACTGTTAAGCCATGCATCGTAATATCCTCTGTCCCCCCAGGATGCAGGTGAGGGTGATATTACCTGGTTCCGGGGATACAACGCGAGGTATTCCGTGGGCGTGATGGTCCCGATCAGCCGGTGCCTGCTGATTTCCCGGAATGTGTGGTAGAGAAAGTCGGGGCCTTCAAACCACCAGTGTCCGAAAAGCTCGGCGTCATAGGGGGAGACTATCACCGGGGGCCTGTCCATGAGCGCATTCAGCGCCTCTATATGTTTTTTCCTTTCGGAATGAAAGTGTGCGGCATGTTCCATGGATTTTTTCAAGGCTGCATCAGGCCTGTACGGTTCCTTGCGGTCCGTATGGCCCGTGATCCTGTAATACTTTATGCCTGTAAACACCCTCGTGCCGTCAGGGCTGATGTAGGGCTTGATATATTCGAAGTCGTGATCGAATCCTGCATCCCTGTAGAAATCGCGGTAATCGAAATCACCGGGATAGCCCTCGTCCGCGCTCCATACCTGTTTGGAGGACAGTGGGTCCCTCCCGAACGCCGCTACCCCGTTTATCGTATAAACGGGCGCATAGACCGCATATCGCGGGGCCGGCTCGCCCTTCATAAGGGCGTGTGAGTCAAGGAAGAAAAATTTCAGGCCGTATTTCTTCAGTATACTGTCAAGGCCGCTGTAATAAGCACATTCAGGCAGCCACATGCCCTCCGGCGGCCTGCCGAAATGCCGTGTATAAGAGTCCACGGCCACTGCTACCTGGACCTCCACCGAGCGGGGGTTAACGCTGAGCAGCGGCAGGAAACCGTGGGTCGCACAGCACGTGATGATCTCAAGCCTTCCCGCCTCGCGGAAATACCTGTAGCCGTTAAGCACATTGCCGCTTAAGAAACCAGTGAAAAACGACCTGACCTTGCCGAATCTCTCATAATAGAACCCGGAAAGATGCCGGAACTCTCTGTCATTTTTCAGCCTGTGCATTTCCTTTTCCGAGAGTTCCATGAGCCTGTCCAGGTATTTAAGATACTGCTGCATGAGGTATTCATCCGAAAGCATTTCAAGCAGCGGCGGCGAGATCGATACGGTAAGCCTGAAGTCGATATCCTCATCCGACATCTGTTTCATCTTCATCAGAAGGGGAATGTACGATTCAGAAACGGCCTCAAAAAGCCAGTGTTCCTCGAGGAAATAATCGTATTCAGGGTGTTTCACAAACGGCAGGTGTGCGTGAAGCACCGGCATCCAGTATCCTTTTATCATCTTATCTGATTTTCTTTTCCATTACAGGTGTATTAAAGTAACCCCTCCCAACCTCCCCTTAAACCTAAGGTGAGGATCAAAACTCCCTTCTTGATTAAGAAGGGCCGTGGGAGTTATACAATCGGTCAGTTATTCAAATTTTGAATTTCGGTCACAAGTTGATTCCTGCCACAACCCCTAAAGCAATTTGCTCGATAAAGGGTCTTCAAGCAGCGAGGCGGTTTCTTCGTAAAACCGGAAAATCTCATCCGTCTTTCCGGTTTCATTACGCGGCACTCTTACAATCTCGTACATGTCCCTGATTCCCCGCATCCACATATCCTCCCCTGCCTCCGATGCGCCCGGGGAAACCGCGGGAAATGTTTTGGACCTCAGAAGACTGATGAATGCACCGTCATTCAATAACATTCCGATCTCGGCCGTAAGGGGCTGAAACGAGGTGTGATAATCTATATAACGCCGTCCGGCAGGGTCTTTCACTGTAAATGAAAGAAGCTCTTTCCGGCTGTCCGCGCCGAAGACCTTTATCATTAACTGAAACCATCCGGAGCCGGCATTTGATTCACGGAGCTTCCTGTTGATCAGTTCCCGCGTTACCCCCCAGTAGACGAAACTCCTGTCGGTATTGACCGGCATAATAACAATGGTATCAATACCAGGGAAATCAGGCACATCATGAACACCATTTGCCCGACTCTGCCGTCCGGGTTCCGAAAGCCCTCCACGCGTTGAAGCGCCTCCACGATTTATCTTATTTTTCTGCTTCACTGTCGAATTCTCCAGTTTAAAATTTCCAGGGGAATGAGCGCGATTGACCGTTTGTAATAAATCAATTATACAGAAAAACCTTCCCTTTAGAAAGCCGGGATGGAAACACCGGAAAGGTTGATTAAAGAAACTCTGAAAAGTTATAGTATCAGGGTTTTAATTGTAAATCAATCGTAACGGAGGATACAAATCATGTTTACTGATATCGCTTATGCCCTGGGAGCACCGCCGGGAGGCGGGGGGGCTGCGCCTGACGGAGCCGGCGCCATGCTCTCATCGTTTTTGCCCTTAATACTGATCTTTGTAATATTCTATTTCCTTCTTATACGGCCACAGTCCAAGAAGGCAAAAGAACACAGGCAAATGCTGGAAAATCTCAAGAAGGGTGACAAGGTGATAACAACAGGCGGCATATACGGCCTTATTGAGGATATAGACGCCAATACGGTCATCCTCAAGGTCGGCATCAGGGATGATGTAAGGATAAAGGTGGGCCGCAGTTACATTGCAGGCTTAAGGACAGGAGAATAATAATTCCGTGAACAAGAAGTTTTTCTGGCGTATTTCACTGATTGTTACTGCAACCGTACTCTCGATAGTTTTTTTTCTTCCATCCACGAGTCTGAACCGGGTGATGCCTGAGTGGCTGCAGAAGTACGGCATTGTCCTCGGTCTCGACCTGCAGGGAGGCGTGCATCTTGTTTATGAAGTCGACGGAGACAAGGCAGTGGAGATCACCCTCGAAAGAATCGCCTCCAGCCTCGCCAACACGTTCAAGGAAGAAAAGATTAAGGCCACTGCCCGGAAAGAGGGCATGGAGATAGTGGTTTCAACTGAAGACGACAAGGTTCCGGACAGGGTGTCGAAGCTTTTTCCCAACCTCAAGAAACGCAGTCAGTCCGAGGGGAAAATCATCTACGGCCTTGATGAAAGGGAAATCAGCAGGATAAAAAATTTTGCAGTCGACCAGGCCCTGGAGACCGTCAGAAACAGGGTGGACCAGTTCGGTGCAGAGCCGACCATCCTCAGGCAGGCCGACAATGAAATAGTGATCGAGCTGCCGGGCGTAAAAGACACGAAGCGGGCGATCGAGCTGGTGGGCAAGACCGCGGTTCTTGAATTCAAGCTCCTTGATGATGAGTCTCCCATAGCCGCGCAGTTGCCGGCCTCCGTGTCCCCGGGCGAGGAGGAAAAACTACTGAAGGAATACGCCGGCAAGATCCCCGAGGATGACGAGATACTCTTCGGGAGGGTCAGCGACAAGGAAACAGGGATGGAGAGGAAACGCGTGTACCTTGTAAAGAAACAGTCTCTCATGACCGGTGAATTCCTCACAGAGGCGCGCGTCAGCATCGACCAGAGATACAATGAACCTTATGTCTCCATAGCGTTCAATTCCACGGGTGCGAAACTCTTTGAACAGATTACCGCCAACAACGTAAAAAAGAGGCTTGCAATAATTCTCGACAATAATGTCTATTCAGCCCCGGTGATCCAGGAAAAAATCTCAGGAGGCAGCGCCCAGATCACCGGGTCATTCACGATGCAGGAGGCCAGGGACCTCGCTATTGTCCTGCGGTCAGGCTCACTTCCCGCGCCCATGAAGATGCTTGAGAATGTAACCATAGGCCCTTCGCTGGGAAGGGACTCCATAGAAGCCGGCATAAGGGCCGGCATAATCGGGGCCGTCCTCGTCATCGTTTTCATGATCCTGTACTACAAGACCGCGGGTGTGATCGCTGACTTTGCGCTCGTGCTGAATATTGTATTTCTGATCGGTGTCCTGTCGGCATTCAGTGCCACACTCACGCTGCCAGGCATTGCCGGCATAATCCTTGCCGTGGGCATGGCGGTTGACAGCAATGTGCTCATGTTTGAAAGAATACGCGAGGAACTCAGGCTTGGTAAGACCCCGCGGGCGGCCATTGACTCGGGCTACGACAAGGCATTCTGGACCATCTTTGACTCTCATGTCACGACCCTTATCACCGCTGTGGTACTTTTCCAGTTCGGCACAGGTCCCATCAAGGGGTTTGCCGTAACCCTCGGATGGGGGGTCACCATCAATCTCTTTACAGCACTTATCGGCACAAAGACGGTCTTTGATCTGATAACCACAAAAAGGGAAGTGAAAAAACTCAGCATATGATAGAACTTGTAAGGGGCACAAAGATTGATTTTATGGGCAAGAGGCACTTTGCCCTTGCCTTTTCAGCGGTACTTCTGCTCATCGGACTGCTTGCCGTTGTCCAGGTTGCACGGGGGGCCGCCAACCTCGGCATTGATTTTGCCGGCGGAACCGCAGTCCAGATCAAATTCAGTGAACATATCCCGATTCAGGACATAAGGCGGGCGCTGACGGACGGCGGCATAACCGACTTTGACCTTCAGGACCTGCCCACTGAGAACAAAATCCTGATAAGGATCAAAAAGGGCGAGGAGACCCTTGGAAGTTTTTCGGAAAAGATAATCTCCGTACTCTCCGCTACATTTTCCGGAAACAACCTGGTGGTGGATTCCGTAACCGAGATAGGACCCAAGGTCGGGGCGAGATTAAGAAAAGACGCCATGTGGGCCACCCTTGCCGCAATCATAGGTATATTGATTTATATAACAATAAGATTCCAGTTCCGGTTCAGCGTAGGGGCCACGGTGGCCACATTTCACGATGTCCTTGCAGTGCTGGGTATCTTCTATCTGTCCGGTAAGGAGATCAATCTCATCCTTGTCAGCGCCCTGCTCATGATTGCGGGATATTCCCTTACCGATACGGTTGTCGTGTTCGACAGGATAAGGGAGAATCTCAGATATAAATACAAGAAATCAGCCCTGGATATCGTCAACCAGAGCCTGAATGAAGTGCTTTCAAGGACCATCATTACTTCGCTTACAACATTTTTCGCAGCCTTTGCCCTTTATGTCTTCGGTGGAGAGGTGATACATGATTTTGCCTTTGCCATCATGCTGGGTATAATCATCGGCACGTACTCTTCCATATTTGTCGCAAGCCCGATCGTCCTCCTCATGGGCGAAGAAAGGGCCTTCGGCAGGAAATAAAGTGAATCGCAGATGGCTGGTAAGAAGGACCAATCCGGAATTTCTGAATTATCTCTCTGCTAAGGCATCAATATCGCCTGTTCTTGCCCAGATACTTGTGAACAGGGGCATCAGGGACGCTGAATCCATCAGGGAGTTTCTCCATCCTTCCATCGAAAACCTGCATGACCCCTTTTTAATGCCTGACATGCAGAAGGCGGTTGACAGGCTGAAGGCCGCCGTGGACAGGGGTGAGACATTATTCATACACGGTGATTATGATGCCGACGGCGTAACATCCACGGCGCTGCTGGTCTCTGTGTTCAGGAAGCTCGGACTGAAGGTCTTCTATCACATCCCCAACAGGATTACCGAAGGCTACGGATTCGGCGATACGGGCCTGCAAAAGGCCGGCGACTGCAATGCGAGCCTTATTATAACCGCGGATTGCGGTATCAGCTCTGCAGATGAAGTCCTTAAGGCCCGCTCCATGGGTATGGACGTTATAATCACCGACCACCACGAGCCTCCCGGGAGGCTTCCTGAGGCGGCAGCAGTCCTGAACCCATGCAGAACGGACTCCGCGTATCCCTTTAAACATCTGGCCGGCGTAGGGGTTGCATTCAAATTAGTCCAGGCGTTTTTTCACGGGTTGCGGGTTGCGGGTTGCGGGTTGCGGGCAGAGGAGCTCCTCGACCTCGTTGCACTGGGGACGATTGCGGATTCCGTGCCGCTGACAGGTGAAAACAGGATATTCGCCGCATGCGGACTCAGGGAGATTAACAGCCCGGGGTGCAGGACCGGGATAAGGGCGTTAAAAGAAGCTGCGCGCATAGACGGCAGGGAGATCAGCTCCGGGCTGCTCTCTTTCACCCTGCTGCCCAGGATCAATGCAGCCGGCAGGCTTGACGACGCCGGTGTGGCCGTCGAACTCTTCCTTACGGAAGATGAGCCAAGGGCAAGGGACATAGCAGCGCTTCTTGATGAACACAACAGAAAACGGCAGAAGATCGAAGGGGAGGTCCTCAGGGCGGCCATTGACATGATAGACCCGCGGAACCCGGGAAACGTCATTGTGCTTTCATCACCTGACTGGCATATAGGTGTGGTCGGCATAGTTGCATCGCGGCTGGTGGATATGTTTTACAGGCCGGTTTTCCTGTTTTCAGTGAAGGACTCTGTTGCGAAGGGCTCTGCAAGGAGCATCCCGCCCTTTCACATATATAAGGCGGTTTCCGAGTGTTCAGGGCTTCTCCTCGGCTTCGGAGGCCACAGGCAGGCCGCCGGTCTCAGCCTTGCAGCGGAAAACCTGCCCGCATTCAGGGAACGCATAAACTCCATTGCGGAAAACACGCTCCGGGCGGAGGACATGATACCCCTCCTGGAGATTGATGCCGCTGTCAGTTTCCCCGACATAAATTTCAGCCTGGTAAAGGAGCTCAGCCTCCTTGAGCCTTACGGCAATGCAAACAGGGAGCCCATCCTGGGTGCAAAAGACATAGAGATAGTAAGCCGCAGGACGGTCGGCGACAACCACCTGAAAATGCAGTTGAAACAGGAGAGAACGAACATCGATACCATCGGCTTCAGCATGGCCGACAAGCTGGGATGGACGGCTGCATCCTCCTCCCTGGATATCGCCTTTGTCCCGTGCATAAATGAATGGAACGGCACCCGGAGCATCCAGTTGAACCTGAAGGCGGTCAGGCCCCGCGGCTAAAAGCCATTTCACCCGTAATTCCGGGTAACTCATCAATCCCAACCTTACAGCCGTTGAACTCAGAACCCGCAACTCGCAACCCGGAACTGTCCTGCCGGTTTATGCAACATCATTAAGAAGGATGAACCCTCGCGGTGTTTGAAATTTGAGATTTGAAAAGTTGTATAATAAATCATGGTCGTACTGAGAGACATAAATACCGTCGATGCCCTGATAGACCGGGTCTTTTCATATAATCCCGAGGGCAACGCCGACCTCCTGCGCAGGGCCTACGCCTTCTCCAACGAGGTGCACTACAGGCAGAGGAGAAAGGGAGGGGCCCCCTACATAGAACACCCCCTTGCCGTTGCAGCGCTTCTATGTGAAATGCGGATGGATACCAATACCATAGCAGCAGGACTCCTGCACGACACTATTGAAGACACGGAGACGACTGTTCAGGATATAAAAGAACTGTTCGGGGACGATATCGCATTCCTTGTCGAGAGCCTCACAAAACTCAGCCAGATGGAATTCCTTCCGGACAAATGAGGACGCGCAGGCCGAGAATTTCAGGAAAATGTTCCTCGCAATGGCTGAGGATATGAGGGTCATACTCATTAAATTCGCCGACAGGCTGCATAACATGCGCACCCTTGAATACCTCCCGCCCGAGAAAAGAGAGAAGATAGCCCTTGAGACCCTGGAGATATATGCCCCGCTTGCAAACCGGCTCGGTATCGGCTGGCTGAAATCGGAATTTGAAGACCTGAGCTTCAAGTTTCTCAGGCCGGACTTCTATAACCAGCTCGTGCAGAAGGTCGCCAAAAAGAGGGAGGAACAGGAAGGCTATCTGAACGAGCTGATAAAGATAGTTGAGGCCCATCTGAAGGCGGCTTCCATCCCGGGGAAAATATCCGGCAGGGTGAAACACTATTACGGGATATACCAGAAGATGCAGAAACAGAAGATCCCCTTTGAGCTGGTATATGACGTAATAGCAATGAGAATAATCACGGATACACAGGCGAACTGTTATGCCATCCTGGGGCTTATCCATTCGCTGTGGACACCTGTTCCCGGCAGGTTCAAGGATTTCATCGGCGCGCCCAAATCCAATCTCTACCAGTCGCTCCATACAACCATTATAGGCCCGAGGGGCGAGAGGGTCGAATTCCAGATAAGGACGGAGGAAATGGACAGGATCGCCGAAGAGGGTATCGCCGCCCACTGGAAATACAAGGAACAGGACCAGTCCGAGAGAGTGGATGAAAAGTATTTCTCATGGCTGAGGGAGCTGGTGAAGTCGCAGAAAGACACTCCCGACGCCAAGGAGTTCCTCGAGGCGGTAAAGGGCAATATCCTGCCCGGCGTTGTTTACGTATTCACACCCGAGGGCGATATAGTCGAGCTCCCCCAGGATGCCACTCCCGTTGATTTTGCATACAATATACATACCGAGGTGGGCCACCAGTGCACGGGGGCCAAGGTCAACAAGCGGATAGTCCCCCTGAGGTACAAGCTCCAGAACGGTGACACGGTTGAGATAATAACATCCAGCGGCCATGCCCCGAGCAGGGACTGGCTCAAGTTCGTAAAGACACAGAAGGCCAAGGCACGAATCAAGCAGTGGCTCAGGGTGGAAGAAAGGGAGAAAGGCCTGAGGCTCGGCGAAGAACTCCTCGAAAAGGCCCAGGCCCTCAGAAGACACGGCCTGAGCCCTTCGCTGGCGAGGTCAAAGGAGATACTCGCCGCTGCGGCCGGACCGCACAGCAGGATAAAAACGCATGAAGACCTGTTTGTCGCCATCGGATACGGAAGGCTTTCCGTTCACAAGATCATAGGTAAACTCCTGCCCGAGGCCGATGCAGCGCAGAAGGCTCCTGAAAAGAAAGAAACCGCCGAGAGGCCCGAAGAAAGCAGGGGCATAACAATAAAGGGCGTTGACAATATAATGTTTCACCGTGCGAGGTGCTGTTATCCGCTGCCGGGTGAAAAGGTGGTCGGCTTTGTCACCAGGGGCAGGGGTGTATCCATACACACGGTCAGGTGCCCGACGCTTGACACGCACACAATTGATTCGGACCGCCTTGTTGAGGTGGAATGGTCCGGTGATGGAGAGGCCGCATATGCAGTCAAGGTGCAGGTACTCACGGTTGACAAGCGCGGGGTACTTGCTGAATTAAGCGCTGTTTTATCAACGAACAATGTCAACATAAACCATCTCGAGGCCTCTGCAACCCACGAGAAGCAGGCCTTGTTCAACTTTATCCTCGATATCAAGGACAAGCAGCAGTTAGACCAGACTATGAGGAAAATGTCACAGATAAACGGTGTCATCGAAGTAAAAAGAGTCCAGACCTGATGAACCCGGAAGTGAACAGGCCCTCTGCATTTTATGATATCTTCGACTCACCCGTGGGACCGATATACATGGTCTTTTCGGGGAGGTATCTTTCGGGAATATCTTTCAGAAAGCCTTCCGGCATTCCCTTTAAAAAAGGCACGGCGCCGGCAGGATTCATAAAAGAGCTGACCTCTTATTTCAAGGGCGTAAAAGGCGATTTCAGCCAGAAGACAAAGTTCCTGACCGGAACGGACTTTGAAAAAGAGGTCTGGCTGTTCGTCAGAAAGATACCCTTCGGTGAGACGATGACTTACAAGCAGGTCGCGGAGAAGATCGGCAGGCCCGGCGCCGCCCGTGCCGTGGGCAGGGCCCTTTCAAAGAACCCGATACCCATAGTCATTCCCTGCCACAGGGTTATCGAATCGGACGGCTCGCTCGGCGGCTATTCATCAGGGGTAAAGACAAAGATACGGCTCCTTGAACTGGAATACTACTCGAGGCTTGATAAACGTTTCAGATGAAGGGGGTCGAGTTCCTCAGGTATCCTGAGCACAAACGTGCTGCCCTCTCCATGCCTGCTCTCCGCATATACAGAGCCGCCGAGCACCTCGGTGGCGAGCTTTTTCGTAAGGTAAAGCCCCAGCCCTGTGCCGGGTGTTATGATCTTCAAGTGCGAGTCAAGCCTGACAAAGGAATTGAAGAGCTTCGGCAGTTCCTCCTCCTTTATGCCGATCCCCGTGTCTGATACGGCGATCTCCACGAAATTCTCCGTTACGGGTTGTGGATTCCGGACTGCGGGTTTTTCCGGCCCCAGCCCCTTGGAGCCCGGGCCCTTAACCCGCCGCGCACTTATGCTCACCCTGCCCTTCTCAGTAAACTTCACCGCATTGCTCAGATAGTTCAGTATGCACTGCAAAAGCCTCCTGCTGTCCGTCTTCAGACGAATATCAGGCGATACATCCACCTCCACCTCAAGACCCTTGTCCTCTATCTGCGTCCTCAGACTCGATACCGCATCCTCCACAACCTTCTGAAGCGGAAATTCCTCCACAAATACCTCTATCTCTCCAACCTCGATCTTCGATATGTCTATTACATCCGTAATCAACAGAAGAAGATGCTTCGCCGATGCATAAACCCTCTGAAGCTGATCCCTCTGCTCCTCATTGATCTCTCCTGCCATAC
>JAADFS010000319.1 GCA_013152795.1 Deferribacteres bacterium | reverse complement strand
GCACGCTCTGGAGATGTTGAATGTGGTTTTCCGCCTGCCTGCGCTCCGTAATGTCTTTTATTATCGCAACCGCCCACCACCTGCCTTTCACATCCATTTCAGAGACTGAGATTTCCGCCGGGAACTCCTCGCCGTCTCTTCGCAGGCACTCTACTTCAAACACGTTACCCACAACAGGTCCTCTTCCCGTGTCCTTGAATTTTTCAAACCCGCGAATAATCTTTTCGTGGTATCGGGCCGGGGAGAGTCTTTTGTACATGTATTCCCCCAGTATTTCTCCGGCGGAGTAACCGAACATCTTTTCTGCGGCAGGATTCCAGTAGGCTACCTTTCCTGTATTGTCCACCATTACAATAGCGTCGAGAGCGGAATTGGTAATGCGTTGTAACTTTTCCTTGCTTTCCTGCAGGACTTCATCAACCCGCTTCTGCCCGGTGATGATACGGTTCAGGAAGAAAACCGCAAGGAATGCCGTTATACTGAGCAGTAATTCCGGAATTTCTGTTGTTGTCCCGCTGAATGAAACGGCCATTGATTCATTGTCCACCACGCGTCCAAGGCTCTGGCGCAGCGCCGTCAGCCCGAGCATTGCAGTCAGAAATCCAATGCGCCAGTCCCCCGTGCAGCGGAGTATAACGACTGACAAACCCATTGCCGCCAAGAGAATAATTACGGAGCTTATAAGAATGAGGCTCATCATATTTTATCCTGTACAGTCTGTGCGGATCATGGGGAAAGGCAATCATTAATATTGTTCAGGAAGGGATCGCAATGACCTGCGACATCTCTGACGGTTAGATGCTTCAGATAAAAGCGAAAAAATGATATCAGGCAGCCCCCTGATCCTCTTTAACAGGGATGCTATCAGAATATCCCGTTATTGTCAATGACAATTCTTCTCATCTGTTAACCTTACAGCGGCATAAAACTATTGCCAGCGGGGCAGACTCCTCTGCCCGTTTATGCAAGATTAAGGTTAAGGTTAAGGTGAACAATCTGTCATGCCGGCCGTGCGAACAACCTGTAGTCAGCAGCAGGGAAGATGTTGTCCATGTGCTCTATTGCGGAGAGGTACTCTTCATTAATGGAGTTCCGCTCTATTGCATCGGCGAGGTAGCGGAACCTTGCCGTGTGGTCCCTCACACGCCGCGCCGCATATTCCGAGGCTGTCCCGCTGTTGATGATAAACGGCCAGTCGGAACTCTGCGCAAGGAACAGTTCACGCATGCACTGATTAAGCGCCCGCCGCGTGAGCGCCGGCACCCTGCCCCTGGCGTATTTCAGGGCGAGTGACTTCATCCTGTGGCCGCATTCATAAAGCAGGGGGTATATCCAGTCGGTCTTTCCATTGAGCCATGTCTCGAAGTACCCTTTATCCCCCCATGTGGAGGGGCACGGCATCGCGGTCTGGTGCACGGGGTGCCGCTCCAGGTAGCCGGAGAGCGTGGTCAGCTCCAGGATATCCTGGTCAAACACGGTCTTGCGTATGACGAAATCAAGCCAGCGCGGCCCCTCGAACCACCAGTGCCCGAACAGCTCGGCGTCAAACGGCGCCACAATCAGGGGCGCCGTCTCCATGGCGGACTCAAGGTATTCGATATGGGCGATCCTCTTATGCAGGAAGTCTCCAGCGTGCTGCGCCGCCCGCTCTGTTGCAGTGTCCGGATGGTAGGGCTCCTTCCATGCGGTGGGGCCGGTTATGCGGAAATACTTGATCCCCGTATCCACGCGGATATCCCCTGCAATGTAGGGATGGATGTATTCATAATCAAGGTCATAGCCTATGTCACGGTAAAACTCCCGGTAGTCCGGATCACCCGGATACCCCTCCCGGGCTGACCAGACCTGCTTTGTGCTGTCGCGGTCGCGCCCGAATGCGGCTATGCCGGAAGGTGTGTAGACAGGTGCGTGGACGCTGTAAAAAGGTGTGGTGTCCGCATACTCTATGCCGTGGGATTCCATGACGAAAAACCGTATGCCTTCCCTGGCGAGGATTCCGTCGAGGACCGGGGAGAAGGCGCATTCCGGAAGCCACATGCCGCGCGGCCGGAACCCGAAGACACTCTCGAAATACTCCAGGCCGTTGATAATCTGGGCTGACACGGCCTCAGGCTGCGAGGCGATGAGGGGGAGTATGGCATGTGTTGAGGATGTGGTGATCAGCTCGACCGCGCCGCATTCACTGTATCGCCTGAACGCAGAGGCAAGCCTCCCCTTGTACCGGATTGTAAAAATATCCCTTGCCTCGCAGAAAAGCCCGTGATACATCTGTGCGAGACAGTGGAATCCGGGGTCGTGCCTTGTACGCTCCATCTCCTTTTCGCTGAGCTCGATCAGCCCCGAAAGATGCCTTTCATACCGCTGCCTGAGCAGGGGGTCCTCCATCATGGCGAGCAGGCTCGGTGACAGGGAAATGACGATCCGGAAGCGGACGTTCTCACTGACAAGCCTGTCCAGGACCTTGACCAGCGGGATATAAGTCTCTGTCATGGCCTCAAAGAACCAGCGCTCTTCAAGAAATGCGTCATACTCAGGATGGCGCACATAAGGCAGGTGGGCATGCAGGATGAATGCGAGATACCCCTTAGGCATGTCCGCCTCCCCTCAGCACAATCTCATAATACATGTAATGCTGAACAGCGGCATTATCCAGTGAAGTGCCCCGGCCTGCGCTCTTCCTGGCCGCTGCCTGCAGCATGTTGTCCCTGAGCGGATTGAACAGCATCTCCTGTATCCCCCACACTATTGAGCCCGGGTTGTCAAAGGTTACGAGGCCGGTCTCGCCGTGCACCACGCAGTTGATGCCTGCCTGGTGGGTGGTGAGCACCGGCCTTCCGTGCTCGATCGCCATGCGCGCAAGCGCTTCATCCTGCCAGGTACGCGCCGGTATAACCACAAAATCCGATGACAGCAGTACATGCATGAAGTCCCTGTGTGAGACATGGCCGATAAACCGGCACCTGCCGCTGATCCCGGCCCGGCGCGCGCGCTCCTCGAGCTCTCCCTTCAGGGGCCCGTCTCCGGCAAAGACAAAATGCGCTGTACCGTGGTTCCGGCAGACAGTGGGCAGGGCATCCACCAGCAGGTCCGCACCTGCGGCATGGGACATCTCTCCTGCAAAGAGCACAACCGGGACATCCGGGGGAAGATTGAGGCGGTACTGGATTGCGGACGGCTCCTCTGAAACATCGCGGGGCTCTTCATTCAGGACATCCGGTATTATGACGACCTTCTCCGGCGAACCGCCGTACATATCGATCACCTGGGCGCGCGCGGATTCATGCGGAACTATGACGAGGGCAGCGCCGTGCACGGCCTTTCTCTCCCACGAGCATATCAGGTCTGAAACATCATCCATACCAGCAGTTCCTTTCCGATCGTATTCAGTGGAGTGCAGGGATAATACAAGTGGTATCTTCAACCGCCCTGATGCGGCAAGCGCGGCCTGCGAGGGGCACCAGTCATGGCAGTGGATCAGATCAAAGGGGGCCTGCCCGTGGGCCCCTGCCAGCTCATCGCACAGCCTCTTTGAAATACGCCGCATCCTCTCTGTCCAGGCCTTTCTGCCAGTGGTCTTAAACTCCCTCGTGCGCGGCGAAAACACCGCCGCACTCACCCGGAACTTTCCGAGACCTGCGGAGAGATTCCTGATAAAAGAATCAACCCTGCCGCTGACTCCGGGCTCCTGGCAGGAGCCGGGGAGCAATACCGCGATATGAAGCGGTTCCTTTCTTTCAATGCCAGCCAGTTCGCGGTTCATCCTCTCGTATACAGGCGCATCAAATATGTTTTCAACCGGAAACGTCATGTCCAGCATGCCACCGCCGAAAAGCCCCTCTGTGCTGTACCTGCCCGCACGGCGGTTGTGGCCGAAGTATGCGGTGTTGGACCTGAGCAGGGGATGAAAAGAACCGTCGGGATTGCGGAGACCCATCTCCGCAATGTAATTCCTCGCGGGTCTCGTGTTTTCGAAATAGTAATTCCCCTCGCGCGCCCCGACATCCAGGTCGAACCATGTGTGGGAGTTGCTCCCGTCAAAGATTATATCCGTCACGTCATGGATACGCACTACGAGACGCGCGCCTTCTGAGACGGACTCCTTCATGCGTGCCCCGGCCAGTGTCTTTTCCCCTATGTGCCAGTGCACATGGCCGAGGCCGGGATGCACCATGCACACGGCGATATAATCCACGGTAAGGGGCGCCGGGAACTTCTTACCGACCTCCCAGGCAATCTCCCGCATCCTTTCAGGTGAAGGCGCTTTAATTTTCTTTTTTCGCAATGGTTCTCTCTCTGACCCCTGCCGGTTTGTGCAATGTCAAGGATGATTTTAACATAATATCTCACGCGGATATATACGCATGTTGTAACTAATTGGATTCTTTGCTATATTTCTATAATAGAGCGCACCGGATCAATCCGTATGACTTTAATGGAGGCAGAGCGGCAAGAATGAGCGAGGTTTATCATGCACTGGGACTTAATATGCATCAGCCGCCGGGGAATCTCCTGCACCTTCATAATTCCAGTGAACGCTGGGAGGCACGGCAGATTCTGTGGTGTTATGACAGGCCCACACGCATGCTTGAGGGTTATGAAGATGTGGCGAGGCTTCACATGAGCTTTTCCGGAACGCTCCTGAAGCAGCTTGAAGACCCCGCGGTGCGCGAGACGTTTCATGATGTGGTTGATATCGAGGACTTCCTGAACCGGTACAGGCATTCCAACATAGAATTCGTGGGAACCGGCCTGTATCATCCTGTCTATCCCCTGACACCCGCCGCGGACTGGGATGCGCACACGGAGTGGTGGATCGGCCTGGGGAGGCACCTTCTCGGCCGGGAGAGCTTTCAGGGGTTCTGGCCGCCTGAGATGGGCTTCTGCATGGAGATGATCCCCATGCTGAAGCGCCACGGATACAGGTATGTTCTCGTTGACTCATGGTATATCAAGCCCCGCCGGGAGATGCGGTGGGAGGAGTTGCGGTACAGGCCGTATATTGCGCGTTATGACGGCAAGGAAATCATTGTGGTGCCGCGCGACAGGGAACTGTCGGATGCCCAGGAATCCGGACTGGACCCCGGCTGGTTTCAGCATGAAGTATACGAAAGGACAAAGTGGTGTGATTTCCCCGCGCTTGTCACCACCTGGACGGACGGCGAAAACGGCGGGTGGTTCCGCACAACGGATACTGATGCAGGTTTCTGGGGTTATTTCTACCGCCGGATTCTCGACAGGTACCGTGAAGGCACACTCGGCTTTACACCGGTTCACATATCCGAGTTCATAGACAGGTATCCGCCCTCCGAAGAAGTGGAGGTTCACAGGGGGGCATGGAACACAGGCCACCACTGGGGCGGCGACTTCACGCAGTGGACGGGGTCCCTGCTCCAGAAAAAGGGGTGGGACGAGGTGCGTAATGCCAGCAATTATTACCGGCAGGTAAAAAAGATCTTTGACCGCAGGCACATGGAAACAGGCGACCGTGAGGAGATCCGGCACCTCATCCTCAGGGCATACGATCATATCCTTGCCGCGGAGACGAGCTGCAATTTTTACTGGGGAAGCAGGTGGGTGCACCGGTCATTTGACGCACTTGAACAGGCATACCATCTTCTTGATACAGCGGTGGACCTCCTTTCCGCCAAAAAGAAGACGGCGGGCCGGAAGGAATTCTGAATTGTACTTGATACTCGTTTGTTGTTCTGAGTTTATCTTAATGTTGCATAAACAGGCAGGAGGGCCTGCCCGCAGGCGATGTTTTTATGCCACTGTAAGGTTTATTTCAGGATATCTTTATTGAAAACAGTAAACAATTAACTCCTTGATGTTGCAGAGACGGGCATGAGAACCTGCCGGCACACTTGAAGCAGGCTCTCCTGCCCGGGGGTATATCTCCACGCAACGCCAAGGTAAGGTAAAGAGAGACTGCAATGAAACAACATATATGCATACACGGCCATTTTTACCAGCCGCCGAGGGAGAACTCCTGGCTTGAGAGGGTCGAGGGCCAGGAGTCTGCATATCCGTATCACGACTGGAACGAGAGGATAAATGCCGAATGCTATGAACCCAACACGGTTACGAGAATACTGGACGGAAGCGGTAGAATCCTCAGCATTGTCAATAATTATGAAAGGCTGAGCTTTAATTTCGGCCCCACGCTTATGAGCTGGATTCAGGCCTATGCCCCCAACGTATATGATGCCATTATAGAGGCCGACAGGGTCAGTGCGGAAAGATGCTCGGGCCACGGCAATGCAATAGCGCAGGTGTATAATCACATGATAATGCCGCTTGCAAACAGGCAGGACAAGATCACGCAGGTTGTCTGGGGCATCGCGGATTTCAGGAAGAGATTCAACCGCTTTCCCGAGGGCATGTGGCTTCCCGAGACAGCCGTGGACCTGGAGACGCTCGATATATTGAGTGAGCAGGGCATCAAATTCACAATCCTCTCCCCGCACCAGGCCCGCAAGGTCAGCCCCCTGGGCCGGAACAAATGGCATGACGTATCAGACGGCTCCGTGGATACCACCAGGCCTTATCTGCTCAGGTTGCCGTCGGGAAGGGAAATAAGCATATTTTTCTACAACGGGGGCATATCCCACAACATCGCCTTCGGCGACCTGCTGAACAGCGGCGAGAACCTTGCAAACGCCCTCCTTGAAGCGACCAATGCCGGCAGGGACTTCCCGCATCTCGTCAATATCGCCACTGACGGCGAGACATACGGACATCACCACAAGTTCGCTGAAATGGCCCTTGCGTACTGCCTGCATCATATTGAGTCGAACAACCTTGCGAGGATAACCAACTACGGCGAATATCTCGGGAAATACCCCCCGTCTGATGAGGTCGAGATCATCGAGAATTCATCCTGGAGCTGCGTCCACGGCGTGGAGAGGTGGAGGAACGACTGCGGTTGTAATTCAGGCGCGCAGCCCGGCTGGACACAGGCGTGGAGGAAGCCATTGAGGGAGTCAATGGACTGGCTGAGAGACACCCTCCTGCCGCTCTTTGAGAAGAGGGCGGCGGAGTACCTGTCGAATCCCTGGGATGCAAGAAACGCCTACATTGAGGCGATACTGGACAGGTCGACGGACAATGTAGAGGCGTTTCTGGAAAGGCACGCGGCAAGGGAACTCTCAAGAGAGGAAAAGGTGAGAGTTCTGAAACTGCTTGAAATGCAGAGACACACCATGCTCATGTACACAAGCTGCGGCTGGTTCTTTGACGATATCTCGGGTGTCGAAACCATACAGATCATGCAGTATGCATCAAGGGCCATCAAGTATGCGGAAGAGATCGAGGGCGTCTCGCTTGAAGCAGAGTATATGAAGCACCTTGAGAAGGCCCCGAGCAATAAATTCGGAAACGGAGCGGCGGTCTACGAGAAGTATGTAAAGCCAGCGGAGTGCGACCTCCTGCGGGTGGGCGCGCATTATTGCATATCCTCTGTGTTTGAGGAATACCCGGAAAAGATAGACATAGGCTGTTACAGCGCAAAGAGCGATGTATACGAAAAAACAGAGGCCGGGAAGCTGAAGCTCGTAATCGGCAAGGCCCACATCACGTCCAATATCACATGGGACAGCAAGTTGATCAGTTTCACAGTCCTGCATTTCGGCGACCAGAATATAAACGCGGGTGTCAGGGATTTCACCGGGGATGAGGAATTCGCCGCCATGCACGACGAAATCAGGAAGGCCTTTGACAGCGGTGATATCCCCGAGGTGGTCAGGCTCATGGACAAACACTTTGAAAGCAATATATACTCACTGTGGCATCTCTTCAAGGACGAGCAGAAGGATGTGCTGGACCAGATACTGCAGTTGACCTATGAGGGGGTTGAAGCGGCATACAGGCAGATATATGAAAACAACTTCACGATCATGAATTTTTACTACAGCCTTCAGCACAGGCTGCCGAGGCCTTTTCTGGCTGCGGCCGAATATATTATCAATTACGACCTCAAGAGAATCTTTGAGGAAGAAGAGGGCATTGATGCAGTCAAGCTGAAAAGATTAATAGACGAGACCGAAAGATGGTCGGTCAACATTGATACCACGACCATCGGGTTCAAGGCCGCTTCATGGGTTAATTCCCACATGGAAAAACTGCGTGAAAACCCGGAAGACATAAGCATTATCGAACGGCTCGTCGACACACTGGAGACCATAACACCCCTGTCGCTGTCACTGAACCTGTGGAAGGCCCAGAATACATACTTCCTGATATGGAAGGATTTCTACGGTGCAATGAAGGAAAAGGCAGACGGGGCAGATGAATCCGCCGGCAGATGGATAGAGCTCTTCATGAAACTGGGCGATTATCTGCACGTGAAAATTTAGCGGGGAGGATACTTGGAAAAAAGAGGCAGCGGTATACTCCTACATATTACGTCACTCCCGTCTCCGTACGGGATCGGAGACCTGGGGCCTGATGCGTACAGGTTTGTCGACTTTCTTGCAGAGACTCACCAGAGTTTCTGGCAGATACTGCCCCTGACGCGCACATGCCCCGCCTACGGCAATTCACCGTACAGCAGTTTTTCGGCCCTTGCAGGCAATCCCCTGCTGATCAGTCCCCGGCGGATGGCCAAGGAGGGTTTTATACAGGAATCGGACATCGTGGATCACCCCTCGTTTTCCGCAACGAGGGTGGATTACAAGGCGGTCGCCGAATACAAGGAGAAGATATTCACCATAGCCTACAAGAGGATCAGGGACAGGCTGGCGGACCACCACGACTTCCGGAGATTCTGCAATGAGAACGGTCACTGGCTTGATGATTACAGCCTGTTTATCTCCATAAAACAGCACCTGAAGGGCATCGAATGGGGCAAGTGGCCGGAGGAGTTGAGGGATAAAAAGGAAGAGGCGGTAAGGGAATGGACGGAAAAACTAAGCGACAATATACTGAAAGAGAAATTCCTCCAGTACATATTTTTCAACCAGTGGTACGCGCTGAAAAACTACTGCGACAGCAAAGGCATACAGATATTCGGCGACATCCCCATTTATGTGAACTACGACAGTTCGGACGTGTGGGCGAATCCCGCGATATTCCGTCTCGATGAAGAGAAGAAGCCGGCCTTTGTTGCAGGGGTCCCCCCGGATTATTTCAGCTCCACCGGCCAGTTGTGGGGGCATCCTGTCTATAACTGGGACGTCCTGAAGGAGACGCGGTACGCCTGGTGGATAAACCGTATAGAACACAACCTGAGGCTTTTCCACCTGTTCAGGCTTGACCACTTCAGGGGGTTTGTAGGTTACTGGGAAGTTCATGCAAGCGAGAAGACCGCCATAAACGGTAAATGGGTGACGGCCCCTGCCGAGGACTTTTTCACCACGCTTCTGAAACATTTCCCCGATATATTCATCATCGCCGAAGATCTGGGGGTCATCACGCCGGACGTAAAGGAGATAATGGAACGCTTCGGGTTTCCAGGCATGAAGGTACTGCTTTTCGCCTTCGGCGAGGACCTTCCGACCAATCCGTACGCCCCGCACAATCATATAAAAAACTGTGTGGTATATACCGGAACCCATGACAACAACACCATCAAGGGCTGGTTCAGAAAAGAGACGGGACCCGAGGACAAAAAGAGGATATCAGAATACATCGGGCGTGATGTCACGGAAAACACGATCCACCGCGAGATTATAAGGCTTGCCATGATGTCCGTGGCGGACATGGTGATCATACCCATGCAGGACATTCTCGGGCTGGGGGAAAAATACAGGATGAACCTGCCGGCGAGCTCCACGGGGAACTGGGAATGGCGGCTTACCCCGGAACAGTTGTCCCCGCGCGTGATAAAGGAACTGAAGGCCATGACGCGCATATACGGCAGGGGTGGTTAACAACGGTTTATTTCGTCTATCAGTGCCCTGAGCCTTCCGAAATCCCTGTAGTTGAAATCCGCTACGAGTCTCGGCAGATTAAGGATATCCGGCTCATCCGCCTCCTCGGGCAATGCACCGGAAGGGCTGATCTTTCCACCCGGCTCAAGGATATCGGAAAAACGCCTGTTGAGCTCTTCAATGGATAATGCGTCGATGGGAGAAGAAAGCCGGATAACCAGCTTGCGGTTGACATACCTGATGCTGTGGTAGCGGCTGTAGAAACGGTTTATCCTCTCAACCGCCGTGTCAATGGAATCAACGGCCTCGAACAGATTGAAGTCGCTCTCTGCTATATAGCCCTGTGATAAAAGCTCCTCCCTGAAAAACCGGAGCCAGTGGGCCCAGTAAGTGCCCCTTTCAGGGTCTTCAATAAGTATGAGCGGAAGGGGGTTGCGCTTGCCGTTCTGCAAAAGCGTGAGGGTCTCCATCGCCTCGTCAAGGGTGCCGAACCCTCCGGGAAACAGCGCCACTGCATCGGCCTCCTTGAGAAAAGCCACCTTCCTGTTGAAGAAATACTTGTACGTGATAAGGCGCGGATTGCCGGCAAGCACGGGATTGGGTTTCTGCTCAAAGGGCAGCAGGATGTTCACGCCGAAGGACTTTTCCTCGCCCGCGCCCTCGTTTGCAGCCTGCATGATGCCGCCACCCCCGCCGGTTATGACCATGTATCCCGAGTCAGCGAGTTTCCTGCCGAAGGTACGGGCCATTTTGTAGACAGGCTCATCCGGCCGGGTACGTGCAGAGCCGAACACCGTAACCTTGCGTACATGGCGGTAGGGCCCGAACATTTTTCCCGTAAACCGCATCTCCTTCATTGTCGTGTTCATGAGCTTCAGGTCAGCCCTGTCGTTTTTCTCCTGGCCTGCCTTAAGGGCCGCAAGGATCATCTCGCGCACGAGCTCCCGCTCTTCGATGCCGCCCACCAGGTCGATCAGTCGTTCGATGGCCTCGTCCGCAGGGCCGTTAGTCCTTGTAAAATGCAGCTCTATCATAAGATATTACCCCTGAGGTAATAATTCAGTTCTCTTCATGTATATTAACAGTTCTGAAGACTTTAGTGAATCAATCTTGCAGCGGTCTCAGAGTTTTTTAAGCGCCTGGAGCTTCTTCTTCTGCCTCCTGGATGGTTTCCTCGGATTGCCTTTCCGGCCGGCCGGGGGATATTCGCCTTCATCGGCATCGCATTTTAAATATCTTTCCCCGCCGTTCTGAAGATCAGCAGTTGGATCACCTGCGGTACCTTTCAGTGCCGAGTAAAGCTTGTATTCAAACTCATCGGATCTTACGGCGGCGAAGTCCCGTCCTGTTGCATAACCGGATACTTCACGGTCGGTGCTTACAACGATCCAGGGCTTTGTCGAGGATGACAGAATTCTCCTGATCGTGAGGTCCGCTTTCTCACCCAGCCTGGAATAGATAACCGTCAGGCCCTTCGTCGTTGTCTTTGTTTCATTCGGCTGCCCGTTTTTCCACCCGTCAAAGACAAGGGTGATATGGTGTTTTTTTATCTCGGAATATTTCAGGAGCTTCTGTATAAGGTCATTGCGCGCTTTCTCGAGGTCACCGTGGGCAATGCCGATCAGGTTGTATCCGTCGATAAGGATATAAGCCATAATCTTAAAAATAAAAGATAGGAGATAATAATGTCAAAAAATCGGGAGGATTTGAATTGTACTCCGGAAAGATGCTATTTTTTTCATAACAGACTGTGCCTGATAAATCTTAACCTTAATGTTGCATAAACAGGCAGGCTCTCCTGCCCGCAGGCGATATTTTATGCCACTGTTAAGGTTAACGCGCAGGAGAACTCACGGAAGTGCCGCTCAACCGCATGACAGAACACGGAGAGACAGCCGATAACGGACCTGCAAGCCTTGTCATCCCGGCAGCAGGTCTTGGTACAAGAATGCGGATTGTAGACCCTGCGGTGCCCAAGGAAATGCTGCCCGTAGGCTACAAGCCGGCTGTTCAGTATGCACTCGAGGAAGGCCTCTCAGCCGGGATAAAGAAAATCATTGTTGTCATCAGCAGACAGAAAGAGATAATACGGCGGTATTTTGAGGATAAAAAGTTCGCAGAGAAAATGTTTCCCCGCGCTGTTGGGGAAGTTGAAACGATCAACAGGGAATGCTCCGTTATATTCCGCTACCAGGAAAAACCCCTTGGTGAAGCCGATGCCATAAGTTATGCGCGGGACATCGCGGGTGGACACGCCGTTGCCGTAATCTATCCCGATAACCTGTATGTTCCGGCTCCGGGGGCGCTCAAAGTCCTGAGACGGGTTTATGACAGTCATAAAAAGGATGTCATCGCCCTTGTGCAGACAGGCAGTGGCGATACTTCGGGGACAGGCAATTCAGGTAGGGTTGACACCGAACTGATTGACGGTTCCCTGTTCCGCATAAAGAGGTTTCATCCAAAGGGCGAAGGCCATTTTATACCGCGCTTCAAAGGAGAGCTCCGCGCGTGTGGAATTTACATTTCAGGGCCTTATCTTTTTGACTATATTGAAAGGCTGAGGGCTTCGGTCAAGGAGAAGGAATTTACCGATTT
>JAADFS010000318.1 GCA_013152795.1 Deferribacteres bacterium | reverse complement strand
CAGATTGAATATCCTGAAGGCCGCTATCAGGGCCACTATAATAAGTACTATGATTATCTTCTTTGTATGCCTGTTCTTCATTCCCCCTCCTGCATCCTTAACTTACAGTGGCATAAAGACATCGCCGGCGGGCAGGAGAGCCTGCCGGAAAAGCTTTATCTGCAATTCCTTCAGGGCTAACAGCTCAGCCCCCTCCCCCTAACCCCCTCCCAACGGGAGGGGGGACTTGTTTCTTCCTGCACCCTAAACTCCGAACTCCGAACTTTTATCTACCGGGTACTATATAATACCATGCAGAGACGGCCTTTTTGCCGTCGACGTTCTCCTCGGCTCCGTCCCATACCGCAAAACTCACGGGGGTAAGTACGCCTGCTGTAAACACTGCATCGCCCTCATGTCCGCTGAAGGCCCTCCTGAACACCACCCTCCACCTGCCGTTGAGCCATTGGCCCCTGCCGTAGACCGGCACTGAGGCGTCCTCTTTCAACTTAAGGGTCCCGAAGCCCGTTGCCGTAAGGTTTTCAACAGGGCTGAGGCCTGCCTTCCGGCCGCCCCTGTCCAGGGATTCCTGAACATCCGCCTTCCAGAACCATATATTCACCATTCCCCTGCTGTCCCGGCCCTTACCCTGTCCCATCCTGAAGGACGGCTCCACCGTGTTCTGCACTGGGAACTGCAGAGCAACCCCGTCCCTGAATGTATTGACGCCCAGTGACACGTCCCTGGTCTCATCCTCCCACTCCACTAAAAAGGCTATGTCCCTGTCATTATAAAGCGCCCTTACCCTGACCAGCCTGTCCATGGGGTCAGGGGCCTGTCCCACAAGCATGAGGGGTACGGTAAACTCCTGTGCACGCCTCCAGAGGGCATCTGCCGGCTGTAGGGGGATGTCGCCGGTGATCCTCTTTGCCGTTATAATGCCCCTGGCCGCCTGTCCCGCGGATGCAGGTCTGTCCCTTGTTATATACGAGATGATCCTGTTTATCTCCTCATCCGTGAGCCCTGCACCCCCGGCCTTCCATGCGGTCATCGGCGTGCCCGTGCGGCCCTCCTTTATAACCCTTTTGAGGAACAGGTCATTGGCGGTCCTCAGGAATGCAGGGTCCATAATCGCCGGAATAGTGCGTTTGAATATACTGTCATAAACGCTTTTTTTGCCCGTGGTATGGCATGCAATACAGTACATCCTGTATAACGACTCTCCATCAGGGGTTTCTTCTGCCCCGGCATGCCTTATGCGCCTGTACCTTGCGGGCATCTCCTCAGACCTGAGGGACAGCATGTACGTGGTCAGGAGGTCCGCTTCCCCGGCCGTGAGGTTGACTTTCATCAGGCTGCCGGGGACAATGCTCCTCGGATCCTCAAAGTGCTGCCTCAGCCAGGAATAGACGGTCTTCTCCCCCTTTATATACTTCATCGGGAAATAGGCAATGGGCTGTGAGCCCACGCCGTCGAGGTATTTGCCGAGGACGCCGCCGACGCCGTTGAGCTTGTGGCAGCCCTTGCACCCTTTCTGCCGGAAGAGCCTCGCGCCTTCCGCGACCTTGTCTGCGCCGCTGCGCTCCAGCATATCGAGGTCATGGCACACGGCGCAGGAGCTCTGGATATACTTCAGGGGGATAATGGGGTAATCCCAGTGTGTATCGCGCCCCTCGCCGTGCGCCTCTTTTTTGTTGGTGGCGCGGCCCTGACCCTGATGGCAGACAGTGCAGCCGAACCTCTCCACGGGATGGTTCTGCAGATAATCACCGCTGTGCTGCCTGTAGGGTATCTCAGCATCCGCCATCAGGGGATTATCAACCCCTGCATGGCAGTTTGTACAGCGGTCAACCCTTTGCAGTTCCGGCAGATATATCTGCTGAATATCCATATCCGGCAGCACCGCCTCTTTCCCAGCAGCCTCAGCCTTTTCAATAAAGAGTTTCCTGTACTCGGAGCGGTACGTCTTCCATTCGGGTGTTGCCTCCCTGTAAGCGGCAAGCAGGGCAAAGGCCAGCACAACCAGCGCTGATATCAATGTCAATGTCAGATAGAATTTCCTGTACATAAGCTAATTTTACAGTGGCATAAAAATATCGCCTGCCATTTATGCAACATTAAGGCTAATGCATGGGCCACTGGCTCTTCAGCCAGTAGAACTCCCAGTTCGGCCCCCTCAGTTCCGTTCCTACATAAGTAAGCATCACATAACCGACCAGGAACATCGTGAACAGGGCTATTGCCCCCATCCGCGTTGAACCGGTCTTTTTGATCACGCGTAGCGACCACAGGGCCACAAAGGCGACCCATATACCCGCGGGATTTACCATGATGATCAGTATCTGGGGCACATCCGGCCACCAGTTCCTGAACCAGCCGAACCTGATCACAAATGCAAGCAGCCCGGCAAGCACCGCAGCACCTGCAAACATCGACTGCAGGGCTGTAATCTTCCCCTGCCTGCCTGAAAACCATATGCCCGCATGCCCGTCCTCCCTGTCAAGGTACGGTATCAGTGCAAGCCCGAGTATCGCCAGGCCGGGGGCCACTATACCGCCCATGAAGGCTGAATATGAGACCATCTCCTGAAGGCCCAGGAAATACCACGGCGCCTTTGCAGGGTTCTCCGGGATAAGTGGATTGGCCATCTCCCTCAGGGGCGCATCCACATAAAATGAATATACGAGCACCCCTGCAAGGCAAAGCATAAACACCGCCGTCTCTGCCCGCAGGAGGTCGGGCCAGGAAAACACGCTTTTCTCGGCACTGCCGGCAGGCCTCGATAGTCCGCCGTCTTTTCTTATCCTCCAGAAATGCACGCCGAGGAATATAAACAGAAGTATGGGCAGGAGCATGATGTGCAGGAAATAGACCCTTATGAGCGTTGCCTTGCCCGGCACCGTGCCCCCGAGGAAAAATTCCTTTGCCATGCCTCCGATGTCGAAATACGGGGTTATGCCCAGGGCGTCCGTAAGCTCTTTTGACGACTGGATGATATTCGAGACAATGACCAGTGCCCAGTACGAAAGCTGGTCCCACGGCAGCATGTATCCTGAAAGGTTCAGCACAAAGGTTAGTATCAGGAGCATTATCCCGACAAGCCAGTTGAACTCCCTCGGCCTGCTGTATGAGCCTGTATAAAAGACCCTTGCCATGTGAAGCATGACAAAGATTATCATGCCTTCGCCGGCCCATTTGTGCACGTTCCTCATGAGGCTGCCCGCAAAGACCACATACGTTATATCCTTTACGGTGTTGTACGCCTCTCCTGTGGAGGGACTGTAATATATCATCAGGAGGATTCCGGATATTGTGGTGAAAAAGAGCAAGAACAGCGAGACAAGCCCCAGGCCGAATGTGTATGAGGGCCTGAGGGTGTTTATGTTTGTCCTGACTCCCTGGATGTGCAGGAAGAAGTTGTTCAGCATCACGGCAGCGCGTGACCTGCCGGATATGGGCCTCTTTGTTCTAAGAAGCGAAGCGGCAAAAGATGCCCTGATATTCTTGAGGTTCTCCTTGAATTTATCCATTCCCGACCGATTCATTTCCTCCGCCTAAACCCTGAACTTCGTCCCTGTCCTTATCTCCCTGCCTGCGTCAACCACAAGACTGCCGTCCACATGCCTGCTTATCTTGAACCAGGGCAGGTTCCGCGGGGCAGGCCCTGAGATGACCCTGCCGTCCCTGTTGAATTTCGAGCCGTGGCAGGGGCACTGAAATCCCCAGTCAACGGCATTCACAATACAACCCAGATGGGTGCATACACTGGATACAGCGTAAAGCCCGTCATTGTCCGAAAATATAAAGACCCTCTTGTCATCGAGTTTTTTTACGGTGCCCACGGGAAAATTCTCCGGCCTGCCGATCTTGAACCTCCGCGACTTTTCATAGTAAACATCGGCCTTTGACATCCTGAATATCCCGGCAAGCAGTGTCAGTGACGACAGTATAACGGCCCATAGAGAGGCCATCCCGAGAAAGCCCCGTCTTGTTATTCCTTCCTTATCACCGGTCTTGTCATCCATTTACCCCTACCTCCTTGACTGAAAAACTCTCCATCCCCCTTGCCCCCTTCCCGCCAGGGGAGGGGGACTTATTTCATTCTGCACCCTTACCTTTGAACTCCGAACTTTGAACTTCGTTCCCCGCAACCCGCAACTCTCAACTCCCTTTATCCCGCATGAATGCGAACATATCCTTATGCACATAGGCAATGAGCATATCGATAAGCTCGGACTTGCCGCCCGCGGCCCGCTTCTGCATCTCCGCCACGAGGGTATTCATCGCATCATCCAGACCCGGGCCGAAAAGCCTCCTCAGGTACTCCACCGGTATCCTCGGCTCCCCGGTGACCCTGCCCTCTTCATCGAACTTAGGGGGGCTCAGCGGGGGTATGTAGAATACATTCGGCTGTGTCCCGAAGTCGGGCCTCAGGGGAAGCGCAACCTTCCACTGCCTGACGAGCCTGTAGACATGGCTTTCCTCGTCATCCATATAACCCGTATGCCTTATCCTCCCCACGCACTGCACGGCACAGGCCTGCGGCCTTCCGTTTTCCAGCCTGGGGAAACAGAATATGCACTTCTCCGACTGGTTTACAGAGGGATTGAAATAGACCTTCTTGTAAGGGCACGCCCTTACGCAGTAACGGTAGCCCCTGCACTTTTTCCGGTCAACGAGGACGATGCCGTCCTCTTCCCTCTTGACTATGGCCTTCCTCGGACACGCGGCGAGACATGCCGGCCTGCTGCAGTGGTTGCATATCCGGGGCAGGTAGAAGTGGTAGGAATTGGGGAATATGCCGCCGCCCTCATCCTCATCCCAGTTGGGCCCGCCCGCGGGCCGCGCCTCTTTGCCCCTGTAATGCGGTGTCACATGCCCCCCGCCGCCCCTGAACAGGACGTCTTTCAGGTTATAGTCCCATGGAACGCCGTAATCCTCCAGTGAAGGCACTGCGCCGTCAGTCCGCACCTCACCGTCCCTGAACCCGCCGCCGCGTCTTTCCCAGTCAGCGGGATAGCCCCTGCCCGGCCTGGTCTCGACATTGTTCCAGTACATGTACTCCCTGCCGTTTCTGTTGGTCCACTGGGTCTTGCAGGCCGCAGTACAGGTCTGGCACCCAAGGCACTTGTTCAAGTCGATAACCATTGCAAGCTGTCTCAATTCATGCCCCTCCTAAACCCTTTCAATATCCACGGACGCCTCGCTCATGATCTGGTTGCCGTCCCAGAAAGGGTTGAAACTCATATGCCCGTAATTGCCCGCCAGCTCGAGGGGGGTTATAATGCCTGCAACAACATTGTTGAACCCCTTGCTGTCCCTGAACTGGAAGTTCTCCCACGCATGCTCTGTCCAGACCACATCCTGCGGCGTGCCGGGATGGAGCTTTGCCATGAGATACATCTCTCCGACATCATTGAAAATCCTTATATTGTCACCGTCCCTTATTCCCCTCTTACGCGCGGTCTCAGGGTTTATGTACGCGCATGGCACCCCCCTCTGGAGCCTGAGATGGTATTTGCCGGCCCTCCATGTGGTGTGGATGCCGTAGCGGGTATGGGGGTTGTAATAAGCCAGTGGGTACCTGCCCGGCCTGACCGGCCTTCTCGCCGTCGGCACGGCACAGCCCAGCCTCAGGTATATCGCGTGATCCACGTAGAACTGCTGCCTTCCCGAGAGTGTGAAATACGGGCGTTTCAGATAGACCTGGGGCTCAAATGGATAAAACGGCTTGTCCGGGTACAGGGGGCTTGTCTGGCCTGCCGATGTCTTCAGTTGCACAAAGCCGCTTTCCCTCAGCGAGTCTATATCCGCATCACCGGTATTGGCCTTGGACGCCTCCAGCACCCATTCGAGCAGGTCCTTCCCGTTGTTTATTATCTTGTCCCCTACGGTGATAAAGTCCTCGTGTATTGTGTCCAGGTCCCTTGTGACGTTGTATTCCGGGTCAGGGACCTTGGAGACCCCTCTCTTCTTTGCAACCTCCTGTATCTTTTCCGTAAGGAGCAGGGCGATCTCCCACTCTGATTTGGCCTCTCCGGGGGGCTTCAGCCCGTCCGGGGGTATCATTGCATTTGCAAATCTTGCATATCCGGGATCAGCCCGCAGCTCCCATGCCTCGTAGTTGGTCAGGGACGGCAGCACGATGTCCGCAAGAACAGCGGATGAGTCCATGCGGTAATTCACATTAACGTACAGTTCCACTGAATCCAGCACGGCCTTCTGTGTCTGTTTCTGGGCATTGTTCCGCTCGAACTTGTTGTCATGAAAGAGTATCAGGAGCCTGGGCCTGTCGAAATAAGGGAATCCCTCCTTTTTCATGCCCGCGTCAATGAGGGCCATAAGCTCTTTTTTATCCAGGCCCGTCCTGTCCTTGAGCTCCCGGTCATCATAGTGAGACAGGAAGCTCCTCCACATCCGCCCGTCCATCCACTCGCCAAGAAAACCCGAGCCGAAGCGCGCGGGCTTGGGCGAGGACAGGGCGCTGAAGTTGCCGAGCTCCCATTCATTGTCTATGTCCAGGCCCCCGCGCCTGCCTGCATGTCCTGTGAGGGCGAGCATCAGTGTCGCGGTGCGGCACGTGAGGGTCCCCCAGAAGTATTTGTGGATCCGGTAGCCCAGCATGATTATCGCGGTCCTGGCCGCGGCGAATCTCCTTGCCTCGCTGTAGACGATGTCCGGGTGGATTCCCGTGTACTTCCGTGTATGTTCAGGGGGGAATTTCGCGCTTTCCTTCTTGATCATCTCAAAGACCGTGGTGACCTCGATTTCCTCTCCAACGCTGTTCCTGACCCTGAACACGCCCTCAAGCGCGGGCCTTGTGCCACCGAGCCGGAGCGTCGGCTCCTTGCTGCCCATGCTCCCCCGCGCCTCCACGGGCCGGGAGGTCTTTTCATCAAAGAAATAGAATATCTGCTCGTCCCCCCCCCTTAACATGTCCGACTTGCGGAGCAGCTTGCCGTCACTCAGCTTCACGAGAAACGGCAGGTCCGTCTGCTCGCGGACAAACTCCGCATCATAGAGTCCCTCGCGGATAATGACATTGATCACGGACATGCCGAAAAAGGAGTCCGCACCGGGTTTGATCGGTATCCAGAGGCTGCTCTGCCTTGCGGTGGGGTTATAGTCGGGCGACAGGGTGACCACCCTTGAGCCCCGGTATTTACCTTCCCATATATAATGGGCGTCCGGGATTCTCGTAACCGTAGGGTTCATGCCCCAGATAAGGAGGTAATCCGCCTCGTACCATGCCTCGGACGAGCAGCCCACAGTAGAGATGCCGTAGGTAATCGTAGCGCCGGGGAACATATCCCCCACAGCGCTGGCCACATTGAAGCGTGTTGCCCCGAGCAGGGAACCCAGGCGGAGGGCGGCGGCCCTCCTTGCGGGCGAGAGTATGCCTGTGCCGGCATATACCATGAGATTGTCAAACTCTCCCCTGCTCAGCATATCTACTATCTTTTCAGCTATCTCGCGGGTCGCCTCATCCCAGGATATCCTCTTCCATTTTCCCTCCCCGCGCGCGCCTGTTCTCTTCATGGGATAAAGCAGCCTGTCCCCGTCATACAGTGACTGCGAGTGCAGCGCGCCCTTGTTGCAGCCCCTTGGATTGGCGTCCGGGATACCGGGGCTGATCTGCGGGTAGCCGGCCACCTGCTCTTCCCTTACAATACGCCCTGATTTTTCAAAGGTCTGCCACGCGCAGTTGCCCTTGCAGTTTACGCAGTGAAGCGAATACCCGCTGGAGTCCCCCCTGGTGAAGCTGAACTCAGAGCGGTACAGGGAGAGTGTTTCATTGCTGACCTGTTCAACCGGCCCTGTTTTGTCTTCTTCCGGGCGGAAACATCCGGGCACAAAGGCCGCTGCAATGCCGGCGGCGCCCATGTTTTTGAGAAACGTCCGCCTGTCCATCCTCCAGAAACCGTTCTGTTTTTTATCCGACATCAGTCAAGATACCTCTTTTTTAAAAAACGTTGCGGGTTGCGGGTTACGAGTTGCGGGTTAACCCTGCCGCAACCCTGCCGCCTGCTTAAACTTTCCAGTGGCATAAAAATATCGCCTGCGGGCAGGAGAGCCTGCCGGAAAAGCTTTATCTGCGATACCTTCAGGGGTAACAGCTAAGCCCCCTCCCCCTAACCCCCTCCCAACGGGAGGGGGGACTTGTTTCTTTCTGCACCCTGACAACTGCACCCTGCACCCTGTTTTCTGTTTAATCATTTGCCAGATTCAGCCTTTCCTTTTCCTTTACCTCCAGCACCAGCCTGTATCTCCTGAAATAGAGGATGTGGGCCGTTAACATGGCTGAGCCGAAAAAGGTCATGCCCATGGCAAAGCTTCCTATGGACAGCGTGGGCCAGCCGGACATGAATGCGCCCGTGGTGCACCCGCCGCCTGTAAGCGCCCCTACGATCATGAGCACCGAGCCGATAAAGATGGTGGCAAGACGCAGGATGAACCTCTCTCCGAATGCCGCCCTGAACAGGGGTGTGACCTTTTCCTGTTTTATCGTATGTGCGAGCAGGCTGCTTACAAATGCGCCGGGGAAGACACCCAGGATGAGCATGGCGCGCCAGGCCGTGTTATCGCTCACACCCGGAACGCTCTGCATCGTCCAGTTAAAAAACGAGGCGATGTGCGCGCCCAAGGCCAGGAAGCTTCCGGAAAACGAAAGGTACTGTCCCTGTGCCGTTGTTATGAATATCATCAGCCCCGCAATAATGCCCGTCGGCAGCCAGCCCCATTCCCTCTTTATCACGGGAAGTTTTTCCTGCTCGCTGTCGAACTTTCTGGCAGGGTCTATGCGGTGGAGGAAAAAGCTCAGGCCGAGGAACATTACGCCCAGGGCGATGGCAAGATAGCCGTACCTGATATTCAGCACCATGGGCAGGGTGATAAACCGCTGTTCACCGCCGAGTTCACTGAGCACAGGGAAGAACACATCGTAGACATAGACGCCTGTAAGAAGCCCTAACACTGCCGCGAGTATTAAAAGCTTTCCGCTGCCTGACCTGGCAGCGCATGTCCCGGGTCAGAGCCCGGCCAGGGCCATGCCCACTCCGAAGGTCACGCCGCCCACGAGATGCCCGATTCCGAAGTACCCGTTGATCTTCGGCACCACGCCGAACTGCAACAGGTCGCTGATACCATAGAGCAGGGCCGCGACGGCAAGCCCTGAAAACATGAAATTCATGGGCTTCAGGTCCCTCAGCAGAAGGGTCCCCATCACCCTCGAGTACCTGACCAGTCCGCCCCTATGCAGGGCGAATCCGAATGCCGCACCTATCAAAAAACCAATCCACATTTTCCCTCCCTTTATAAAGGTGTTACGGCAGGCTCCCCTGCCGGTTTATGCTTTCTCGCGTCTATTCCTCAGCCTCCCAGTCCTCAACCGACCCTTTTTTCGTTGTCTCCACTGCAAGGCCGGTATCCGCTGACCAGTCTTCAAATGACCCGCCGTAGACACGGACATTATCATACCCGAGCATCTTCAGCACCATGAGCCCGTAGGTTGACCTCCCTATGCCTATGTTGCAGTAGGTCACTATCTCTTTATCCGGGGTGACACCCGCCTCCTCAAGTATCCCGCGTATCTCCTCAGGGTCCCTCACCGTGTCGTCACCGGCCAGTGAACTCCACTGTAGGCTGACCGCGCCGGGAATATGCCCCCCTCTGGGATTGCCCGCGGGATTTATGCCCAGGTACTCCTCAAAGCTCCTCATGTCAAGGATGATAAGTTTTTCCCTGTTGTCAAACAGCCACTTGCGTGTTGCCACCATCTCAGGCCTGGGGGAGGCCCTGAATGTCTTTTTCCGTACCACGGGCGGCCTGGCAGTCAGCGGCCTTCCCTCCGACGCCCACTTCTCGAAACCGCCCTTCAGTACCTGCACATTGTCATGCCCGAAGTATTTCAGCATGGCCCATATGATGCTGGCATGCGGGAACTCAACGCTGTCATAGACAATCACCCTCGTACCCGCGCCGATGCCCGCCCCGCCGAATATCCTCTCGGCAGTCTCGGGGGGGACGGCGAAGCCGTGCTCCCTCTTGTAATCAAGTATCTCCTGCAGGTTGTCAGGATTACGGACCATGTCCTTGGAAATATTCACAGCGCCCGGGATGTGCAGCTTCCTGTAGTCTTCCGCGGGCCGTGCGTCAACTATGACCACATCCGGCCGCTTTAAGAGGGCCGCAAGCTCCTCTGTCGAGACCAGAAAATCCCGTGTCGTTTCAGCGGCGGTTGAAGATTTTTTTTCATCCTTCCTGCTCTTGCATCCCTGAAGCGCAGGGACAGAGAGAGCAAGAATGATGATGACAAATGCTGTGACCGCCTTTTTTTTCAGGAGACCCATTTTTACAATTAACAATGAATAATGAACAATTAATAATTAACAAAATTAACCTTGCACCCTTATAAACACGACTTGGACATCTTCTTTGCTCCCTCCAGGGCCGCGGCATCATTGACCAGTATCTTATTACCTTTCAGTATTCCCTTGAGCACAACCTGTTTGCCGAATCCACTGTCCAGCTTCCACTGGGGCGCCCTGTTGAGCTCCACCTTGTAGAGCTTTTTGTCAGTGGTGAAGATAACCCACGGGCTGTCGCCGGAGTCCTCGAGAGAGCAGTCCGTAAGCCTGCCGTCGGCCATGCACTTCTCGCTCACCAGTTGCCCCCTGAGGAGCACCTCCTTGCCGGCCGCCCATCCCGTCTCAGCCCCTGCAGTGACTGACAGGAGAAAAACCACTATCATCAGGGCTGTGAGTTTCAGGATATGTCTCTTCATGATTATTAGAAATATGCCAGTTTATAATTTTATTATATGCGAAACCTTGCAACTCTGAGGGAAAAAATTTACCCTGCCGGTAGAAACCGGTGTCATCCACATGCATTTAAACGCACTGCTTAATGACACCACTGCCCCGGCGGGGTTTATTATCCCACCTTCTCCATCCTCTTTACTATCCTCTGGCCCTCTTCGAGCTGTTCTATGAGCACCTCTTTCATGAGGTTGCACGCCTGGGTCACCTTTGCGTTTGATACCCTGTAATAGATGTTGACCCCCTCTCTTCTTTTTGCGAGTATGCCCTTCTGCCTCATGACCGCAAGGTGCTGCGAGACATTCGCAGCAGATATGCCCAGTATCTCGACAAGCTCGCTGACCGTCAGCTCACCGTCCTTCAGTGCATGCAGTATCTCAAGTCTTTTTGCATTCCCCAGGGTCTTGCATATCTCCGCCTGGATCTCATATATCTTCTTATTCATAGTTTATAAGTTTAGAATATTCTAAAACAGTCCGGATGTCAAGTGTTTTTCTCTCCGTCCCGCGGACTTTCATCCTTACAGTGCCATAAAATACCACCTGCGGGGCAGAGGAGTCTGCCGGAAAAGCTTTTAAAGCGATGGGATTTTAACAGAATAGGGTGCAGGGTGCAGTTGTCAGGGTGCAGAATAAAACAAGTCCCCCCTCCCTTGGCGGGAGCTTGCTATATTAGAGAGGGGTTAAGTCAAAAATAACAGAGAAAAAGGCTATACTCATTTCTTG
>JAADFS010000317.1:19735-22820 GCA_013152795.1 Deferribacteres bacterium | reverse complement strand
AATAAGTCTTCATTGCAGGAAGTAACGGAAAGTGAAATTCCAAAAGACGTCCATATGCTGTGCGGAATATTTCCTGAAGGTATCGCAGATAAAGCTTTTCCGGCAGGCTCCCCTGCCTGCTGGGGGTATTTTTATGCCACTGTAAGGTTTATTGTGTAAAGATCAATAATAACGCTTGACAATATTAACGGACAGCGATATTATTTAATTGATGATAAAAAGCTTTGCATGCAAAGAGACAGAAAAAATATTTAATCGTCAAGTATCACGTAAGCTTCCACGAAATATACAGAAAGATGCACGTCGAAAACTTGAGATAATAGAAGGTGCAGAAGTCCTTCAGGATTTACGAATACCGCCAAACAATAGACTTGAAAAACTATCAAAAGATAGAAAAAGCCAATATAGCATACGCATCAATGATCAGTGGCGCATTTGTTTTGAATGGCGCAAAGGTGATGCTTACGGTGTTGAAATAGTGGATTATCATTAGGGGGTAATGATGACAAAAAAATTATTAGAACCAATTCATCCAGGTGAAATTCTGATGGAGGAATTTCTTAAACCCATGGGTATAAGTCAATATAGGTTGGCGAAAGATATTAGTGTGCCTGCACGCCGAATAAATGAAATTGTTCAGGGGAAACGTTCTATCACTCCTGATACTGCTCTCAGGTTATCAAGGTATTTCGGTCTTTCAGAAAGGTTTTGGGTAAATCTTCAGGCCAGATACGATTTAGAAAAGGAAAAGGATAGACTAAAGAACCGGCTTGATGAAGAAGTTCGTGTTTACGCGTCTGCGGTTTGATGGGCTGTCGATAAAATTAGCACAACAGTGGCATAAAAACATCGCCTGCGGGCAGGAGGGTCTGCCGGAAAAGCTTTATCTGCGATTCCACTCACCCCCTCCCGTCCCTCCCCCGTCAAGGGGGAGGGGGAACAGGTCTTTATTCTGCACCCTCTTCTGTTGAAATTCCAATATCCTATCGCTTTATAAATTATAAAGGTTTTCCGGCAGCCTGCCTTGCCGGTTTATGCAACATTAAGGCTTGCCCTTGACATACGGAGGCCTTATAAGGGTTATCTTTTTAAGGAGATTTTGCTTTCAATAAACCTTCAGTTAAATTTCGCTCATTGAATGACCTTTGAATATAATCTTTCTGCCAATGAGGGTTAGTTCTTTTATCTTTAAATCGAGTTAAATAGTTTAACAATGCGACCTTATATAACAGAGGTGCAAACCGCGTGATCACCTGCGCGTTTTTCTTTCCAAACGGTCTTAATCTATTGGCTGTTACTGGATTGCCATGTAAAAATGCATTTCGTGTATCATAAAGCTCTTTATATAGTTTTTGCGCAAGATTCACATATTTTTTTGTACCTCGATACTTAACCACATAGGAACGTCTCTTTAACTCTTTGTGTAACCAATCATACTTTCCGATCAAATCCAGTACTGTTAACAAGTTAACACTACCTCTTTGGGGATGAGACAAGATTTCAAAAGCACTCACCCACAAACTTGCACTTGCTCCATAATCATATATTGTAGAATGTAAGGGCATTGTTGTAGCTTGGTACGCCATCTCCAAAGACCTAAAAAGAACCCTTGTAGACCATTCACTGTACCGTTTTCTCAAATATCGTCTTTTCCACACCTTGTGTAGCTGATCGAATAAATCACCAGTGGTCTCCACTCGAACATGGCCTAGACCAGCAAGGCCGGGCGAAATTTGTCCAGTGAATTTTCTACATTCATCGTCGTATCCGAATAATGACGGTGATTGAGTTGAAAAACCGCCATCGTTTGGGATAATAGTGATAGGGTAAAAATCAAAATAGTCTGAATATAAAGGGAAGGCCACAAATGTGCTGGTCAGACTATGTTCATGCCCTTTGATTATGTTGAAAAGTGCAACTATATTACGAAAACCAACAATCGAATCAATATTTTTAACATGCTCAGGAGCTTTATCACTGATTATTAAAAGAGAAGGATAGACTTTTCGGCCAAATTGGTCTTTAAAATTTTCAACGAGTGCTTTTGCATAGGAACTTTTTTCTGTGATTTCAATTATCCTTGAATCATTGTGTGGAACAATGGCGATGTTTTCATTACCAATCGATTCATTCAAATTTAAATTAGGCAATGCAAAAATTATAATCCACATGTTTTTGACTCATTTAAAAATAACGGGGCAGTTGAGCGGTAACCCGGATGGGCATTCGTCTCTACCTCCTGGTTCTCCCACAGCGGAGCGGAGGGAGAACCACCGATTACACGATTTTCGGATAGTTGATAGTGTAGCTGAATTTTCCAGGAATTGACAAGAAATGTTTGATGTTATAGACGAATCAATCAGTTATCATGCATTTTGTGATGATAGCCGAAAATGGGGAAATTTCTTTCGATATTCGCGGGGATATGCGGCGTCGAGGAGAACAGGATTCCATCCTGCACCCTCTGTAAATCTCCAGTATCTCAATCGCCTTATAGGCCGTGAACCCGCAACTTCCCCGCCGGTTTTATGAAGATTTCTTTGAAGTTGATATCTTATTTCTGCTCATCAAACTCCCGTAACCTCAAAAGTCCCTGCTGGTCTGCATTCGAAATGCGTCCGTACTCCCGATAGATCGGGAAGCCGCTTGCCTAGGTGGTGTGGGGGCTGGGGGGAGAAAAACCTATCTATCCGATTAGCGCTAAAATTCTTTTAAGTTATAATCCTCCAGTAACTTTAAGTATTCCCTTCTTAGCTCTGGAATTCTCTGTTTTATTGTTTCCCATAATATCTCATAGTCAATTCCAAAGTATTCATGAATTAATTTATCTCTCATTCCTGCCATATCTTTCCATGGAATTTGGCTATACTTTTCTTTAACCTCTTCTGGAATATTTTTTGCCGCTTCTCCAATAATTTCAAAACATCTTACAATCGCATATAGCGCTTTCTCATCTTTCATTAGCCCTTCGTAATCAAGAGAAGTTGAAAATCTTTCTATATGGTCTATTTCTTTCCAAATATCCAGTAAAGAATCTCTAAAATCTCTTTTAGACATATACTACTTCCTCTAAAATTTTTCTTCC
>JAADFS010000317.1:0-19724 GCA_013152795.1 Deferribacteres bacterium | reverse complement strand
CTATAAAAGGTTTCAAAGCCTTTTTGCTCACAAGATCTACTTTTATATTTAACTCTTCCGAGAGAAGTCTTTCCAATTCCATAAACTTAAACATATCTATTGGTTTGTAGAATTCAACTAAAATATCTAAGTCGCTTTCGGAGCCCTCTTCTCCTCTAATGTATGAACCAAATACCCCAATTTGTTTTATAAAATAATTCTGTTGGAGATTTGTTTTTATCTCTTTTAATCTTTTGAGTCTTGCTTCCAAATTCACTTTTACCTCGCTTTTTTAGAGGTCTTCTCGAGCTAACCACTGATTACACGATTTTCAAATATTTACGATAGTGTAGCTGAATTTTCCCGGAATTGACAAGAATTTTTTGATTTTATAGACGGGTTCAACGCCTATCATGCATTTTGTGATGACAGCCGTTGAACCCGCAACGTGCAACTCGGAACCCGCAACCCGCAACTCTCCCGCCGCCGTAAAGTCTTCCGGTTGACAGGGCACCTGTTGTCTTTTATAATAAACATGTTTATTGAGTAAACATGTTTATTGAATCGGCTTATGAACAGACGTGCGGCATCGAAATCGGAAACGCGGCAACTGATTCTTAATGCTGCGAGGGAGCTGTTTCTGGAAAAGGGGGGTGACCGGTGCACCATGCGGGCTATCGCCGGAAAGGCCGGGGTTTCCCCTGCCTCTGTGATAGCGCACTTCAGGAACAAGACCGCCCTGCTGGAGGTGGCGCTTTATGAGGATATTGAAAATACGCTCGCCCGGGCCATTGCATCATTCCCCGAGAAAGGGGACCTGCTTGAAAAGCTCATGCATATACCCAGGGCAATGTTTTCCTTCTACGACACCAACAGGCAACTGTACCGTGTCCTGATCCGCAACACGGTGTTTGAGCAGGAGGCCGACAACCCGCATCTGACCAGGCAGGTGGAGCAGTACCTGCAGTTTATCGCCGGGCTGATCAGACAGGAAAAGGAATCAGGCAGTGTCAGGGCTGACGTTGATGAGCGGATTGCAGCAGGCTCACTCTTTTCATTATATATGGGCGTGTTGATCGGTTTTTACCGCAACCCTGAGGTGACACCCCGGGCAGCGGTGCAGAGACTTTCAGCCATGACACAACAGTACCTCACAGGCATCATGGCAAGGGAGAGAAGAAATGGCGGCGATTCATAAGAAACTGGAGACCCTCTTCGCCCGGCTTGCAGCAGTTGTATACGACCGGAAGTACATCACCCTTGCCTGTGTGCTCCTGCTGAGCCTTGCACTGGCCGGCCAACTGCCGAAACTGCGTATTGACACCCGGGACGAGACATTCTTTAAAGATGACGATCCGGTCCTGGTCGCCTACAACCGGTTCCGGGACACATTCGGCCAGGACGACCGGTTCATCATTGCCATGAAACCGCGGGACGGCCTGACACCGGGCTTTATTGCCACCCTGAATCAGTTGCACAATGAACTGGAGGCATCTGTCCCGTATATCGACAGGATAACCAGCCTGATAAATGCCCGTACCCTGCGCGCAGAGGGTGACACCCTCATTGTGGATGACCTGATGAAGGACCTGCCTGCCACTGATGCTGAACTTGAACACGTGATGGATATTATCGACAGGTATCCGCTTTATGACAGGCTGCTCATTTCCGAAGACAGGTCCATTGTCTCCATACTCATCCGCTCCCGCGCAGTCAAAGAGGCCCCTGAAGAGGGGCTGCTTGAGGGATTTGACCGGGATGCACCGCCGCAGCCGGTTGCCGGCGGGAATTACCTGAGTAATGATGAGAATATCGAGATATTCACGGCAATCAACAGGGTGATTGAAAAATATCAGGGACAGGGAATCGACTTTTACCTCGCGGGCACGCCGGCTGTCGTGGCTGAGCTGACAAGGAGCATAGAGGATGATTTGCGCAGGATGGTGCCCCTGGCCTTCGTGCTGATGGTTCTCTTTCTCTTTGTACTGTTCCGCAGGATTTCAGGGGTGATATACCCACTCCTCGTGGTGTCCCTGTCCCTCGTGGTCACCCTCGGGATCATGGGCATGTGGGGGATACCGTTTACACTGGTCACCCAGATGCTGCCTACGTTCCTCCTTGTTGTGGGCATAGGCGACAGTGTGCATATCTTGACGATTTTCTACAGAATCTACCGCAGCACCGGGGACAAACGCGGGGCCGTTATCCAGGCCATGGGATATGCAGGGCTGCCGGTTCTCATGACCAGCCTTACAACGGCCTGCGGCCTCCTGTCATTTGCCCTTGCCGATGTGGGGGCAGTGGCCCAGCTCGGCTATGTGGCGCCGGTCGGTGTGATGCTGGCCCTTTTATATACCGTGGTCATGCTGCCGGCCCTGATCGCCGTATTTCCCGTAAAACAGGGCAAACCAATACCAGAGGGTGCCCGGCCCGTTGCGGACCGGGTCTTTGACGCAATATCCCGGATCACAACGCGGCGGCCCCTGTCTGTTGCAGTTGTTTTTGCGCTTCTTACGGCCGCCGCCGTGTACGGCACGGTCTCGGTAAGGTTTTCCCACAACGCGCTCACCTGGTTTCCGGAGACATCCCCTGTCCGGACCGCAACCGAATTCCTTGACAAGGTCAACGGCGGCACCGTCATGCTTGAGGCGGTGGTGGATTCCGGCCGGGACAACGGCCTGCATGATCCGGGCCTGCTGCACCGCATGGACGCGGCGGCACCCTTTATTCCCGGCATAAGGGTGCATGGCATACAGGCAGGCAAGGCGTGGTCATTGGCCGATGTGCTGAAGGAGATAAACCGGGCCCTGAATGAAGACAGGGATGATGCCTATACCGTACCGCAGAGCCGTGAACTGATCGCCCAGGAACTGCTCCTGTTTGAATCCAGCGGCAGCGAGGACCTGCAGGATTTTGCCGACAGCACCTATCAGACCGGCAGGCTCTCCATGCTCGCGCCGTTTACAGACGCCATACTTTACAAGGATTACATGGAAGAGGTTGAGACGTATCTGGAAAGACAGTTCCCCGGTGAATCAGTGACCATAACAGGGCACCTCCCCATGTTCGTGCAGGTCATCAAGAACACCATTACTTCCATGGCAAAAAGCTATGTATTTGCAATAATAGCAATAACACTCCTCATGGTGCTTATGGTAGGCCGCATCCGCATCGGCCTGATGAGCATGATCGCAAATGTTATACCGGTCATCGGCATCCTGGGGCTCATGGGGATTACCGGTATCCCCCTGGACCTGAGCACGATTCTCATCGGCAGCATTGTCCTGGGGCTGGTCGTGGATGACACGATTCACTTCCTGCATCATTTCCGGAGGGCATATGAAGACACAGGCGATGTTGAAACCTCTGTCCGGATGACCCTCCATTCCACAGGACGCGCCATGGTCATCACCAGCCTGGTGCTCAGCAGCGGCTTTTTCATCTATACAGCCGCCTATCTTGAAAGCACTGTCAGGAACGGGCTCCTGACAGGCTCTGCGGTCATTTTTGCGCTAATTGCGGATTTCTTCCTGGTTCCGGCCATGCTCAGCCTTGTGTACAGGAGAAAGAGATGAAAGAAAAGGCTGTTATCATCATTCTTGTCCTTTTTGCACTGACTGTCTGTCTCAGTCATGCAGGCACAGAGGATCCGGAGGCACGCGCAGTCATGCAGAAGGTGGATGATAGGGATGACGGCGACAGGTACATTGCGGATATACAGATGATACTGATTGACAAAAAAGGCAAAAGGCGCACGCGCACCATCCGTTCATATGGAATGAAGAAGGGAGAGGACCGTTACAGGCTGATGTTTTTTCTCTCCCCCGCGGATGTGAGGGGCACGGGCTTTCTCACGTATGACTACAGGGCGGCCGGGAAGGATGATGACCAGTGGCTGTATCTGCCGGCGCTCAAGAAGACCAAGAGGATCGCCTCGCGCAACAAGAGCAGGAGCTTTATGGGCTCGGATTTCTCTTATGCGGATTTAACAAGGAGGCGGCTTGAAGACTACAGGTATACTTTCTACAGGAAACAGAAAGAGGCCGTTGTCTACGGCAAAAAGGTATGGGTGATTGAGAGCATACCGCGCAGCCGGCGGGTCATTGAAGAGACAGGCTACACAAAGTCTATCCTCTTTGTCAGGCAGGACAACTACATGGTAGTGCGGGCCGTACACTTTCTCAAAGAAGGCGGTTACATAAAGTACTTTGACGTGAAACACATGAGGCCTATCGACAACATCTGGACCGCCACTGAAATCCACATGACAAAAAAACAGGGCGGACGGACCGTCCACAAGACAATACTGAGATTCAGCAATGTGCGGTACAACCAGGAATCGGTTAATGAAGGAATGTTCACAGTGCGCCGCCTGGAGAAGGGGCCGTAACCGGCTCTCATGCACGGAGATGCTCATTGTATTCTTCCTGTTATTGTCCGTGTTCATGGTAACCCCGGCCCCTGCTTCGGAGGGTGCGGGAGACAGCCTGTTTGAGGGATTTGACGATACTGCACCGCTTGACAGCGAAGACACCCCCCTGCCGGCGAAGGCTTTTCCGGTCAATCTGGGTGGTTATGTCAAGCTGGGGGCCGCATACAATTTCGCTCACCATGCACCTGAGCCGGGGGAGACCGACTGGCGCGGCCTCTCCCGGCTCAGGACAGAGCTGCAAATAGAGGCTGACTGGCGCCTGAAGGGATGGAGGCTCTTTGCCAGCGGCAAGGGGTGGTATGACCTTGCATATGCCTTAAACGGACGCAGCGGTTATACCCCTGAAGTGCTAAATGATTACGAAGAAGAGATAGAGCTGCGTGAGGCATACCTGCAGGGAACGCTCGGCAAGGCACTTGATTTAAAGATCGGCAGGCAGATAGTGGTATGGGGCAGGTCTGACAACTTCCGTGTGACCGACATACTCAATCCCCTTGACCGCCGGGAGCCGGGGCTTACTGATATTGAAGACCTGCGCCTGCCCCTGGTCATGACAAGGCTGGATTACTTCCGGGGTGACTGGAGCCTTGCACTCACAGCCCTGCACGAGCACCGGTTTGATAAACTGCCGGCCTTCGGGCATGATTTCTATGCCTCCTCCACGAGGATGCCCCCTGAGAAACTCCCGGCCCGGACACTTGACAACACCGGGATGGCGGTTGAGCTTAAGGGCATATTCCCGGGCTGGGACATATCCTTTTACGGGGCACGCATTTATAATGACCAACCGACCTTTGTCCCTGCCTCGCCCGTAACCATCGAGCACCGGCGCATCATGATGGCAGGAGTGGCCGCGGAGATAGCGAGGGGGAATTTTCTGTATATTCTGGAGGCCGCCCATTTCAGGGGCCTGCGGTTCATGAATGATTACGGCACTGACTATAATCGCACTGACCTGCTGGCCGGCATTGAATACAGCGGCTTTTACAGTACCACGGTCAGTTTCGAGATTGTCAACCGGCACCTGCACGGCTTTGACAGCATACTGAAAGGCTCTCCCGAGTTGCCCGTGGAGGATGATCTGCAGGCGGCCCTCAGAATCGACAGGAAATTCATGAATGATACACTGGCACTAAAGGCCTTGTTCGTGTCTCTCGGCGAGAGGGCTCAACGCGGGGCAATGCAGCGGCTGACAGCGACATACGCTATTTCCGACGGCCTCAGCGTGAGCGGCGGTGTGGTCTTTTATGAATCCGGGAGGGGGTTAATGCAGAACGCGGGCGATAACGACCGCTGTTTCGTGGAGATTCGCTACGATTTCTAAACGGCAAGGGATTGCCTGTTCTGCACGAGCAGGCGGGGGCCGTCCCTGAAAAGTATTTCCACCTTGTCGGCCTGAACTACGGATGACACTATGCCGAGGCCGAACGTGGGATGGTATATGATCTCATCCTTTTCAAAGTTTCCCTCTATGCTGTACTTCTTTGCATTGGAGGGGTCACTGTCTGATAAGCGGGATATGAGTTCCCTGTATCCTCTGTTGCGGGATTTTGTCTTTTTAATGGAAGGGGTTCCTTTTGTGCGTTTTTTCCCGGACGGTTTCGCACGAAAGTTGTGCTCTGAGTTACAGGTATTGCATTTAACCCTCCTGGGGGCATTGTCGACCATGGCGACAATCGTATGGCCCAGTTCCAGCCTGCACTTTGTACACCATGCCTCAATATAATCTCCTGCTGAATAATTCTCAAACATAATCCTTCTCTCCTGCGCCTGACCGGTGATGCAGCCTGCGGTTAATCGCCGGTTGTTTCAGCGGTGTTCCCGGAGGATTCGGTCTCCGTGTCCGCCTGGGCCGGGCCTTCAGGGTCCCGGGATGGGGCCTTAATGTTGCCCTGTCGCCTGAGCCTCTTTTCTTCCTGTTTTTTCTGCCGCAACAGCTCCTTTTTCCGCTTATTGCTCCTGTACATGGTGGAACGCCTTGCCATAGTTTCCCTCGCCTGATTGATTCCTCGGGATTTCCGCCCGCACAAAGCAGGGCCGCAAAGCTAAAAGTCTTTGCGGCCCTGCTTCTGACAAAAACCCTCAAACTCTCTATTTCTGTAAAAGTTCTGACTTTTTCCAGCTAAAGAATGGCATCTTTTGGGCTGAAAAGTCAAGGGCGGCATAAATCGGCGGGGGAGGTTCCTGATACATTTGCCACCACACTCCCCCCTTTTTTCTTGCTTTTAACCTCTCTTTGTTTCATAATCTTCTTCATGGATGCCTTACCTGTTGGGGGATGGATTTTGTTTCTCTGGGAGGGGACTTGCAGGAGAGTTCCGGGGAATAAAGTTCAAAGTTAAGGGTGCAGGGTGCAGGGTGCAGGGTGCAGTTGTAAGGTTATGAAGAAGATACAAACAGGGATACTGTTCGGAATCATAGCAGGCATAATTGACGTGGTGCCGATGATATTGCAGGGGCTGTCATGGGATGCGAATGTATCTGCATTTGTAATGTGGATTGTTGTGTCTTTTTTTATATCAACAACTGAGTTGAAACTGAAGGGTTGTGTTAAAGGCATTTTGTTTTCTTTCCTGGTGCTGGCGCCGTGTGCAATAATCATCGGGGCGAAAGAACCGGTCAGCCTGGTACCGATTGCAATTATGACCCTCATACTTGGCGGTGCGATGGGCTATGGCATAGAGAGGGTAAACAAAAAGATATCAAGTCATTGAAGGGCCTGCGGGATAGAGTTCACTTACTGCATCAGTCGGGGAAGGCCGGCCGGTTGGCAACGCCCTCCTTACCGTTGCCAACCAGCCTCTCCAGGTTTCTCTGACTAAGTGCCCGCATCTTCCGGGAGCCTAAAGAACCGTCTACTCCTCAAACTCGATCTTGTAAGATACATACACCGGGTTGTTCGAAGAGTCCAGGGCCTTGTAGTACTCGACCTCCACACTGCCTGATGAGGCCGGGATCTGGTCTGCACATATGATCTGGTCTGTGCCGCCGGTTTCGTTTTCAATCCTCGTCTCCTGTGTAATAAGAATGGTTACGCCCGAGACCGTGATGGAATAGGTATCGGAGTCGAGTGTGTATGCCGTGGCCTCCAGCTCGGGCTGGACCGTCAGGTCTGTGAAGTGGGTCACGCTCCTGTCTGGCACATTACAGACCGCTGCAGCTATATCGTCGTCGCCGTCTACCTCAACCTTCGTGGCCACGAACCCGGTACCGTTCCAGGTTCCGTCTACCTCGACCTTCATGCCCACCTGCAGGTCTGTAATAGCCGAGATACCGCATGCCGGCCTCTCGTCGTCATCATCACAGGTGAACCGCACATTGTCACCCGCCGATACAGTAACTACATTGCTTCCGGGAATAAAATCCGCCTTCAACACAGTCAGTTCAAACCCTCCGGTGGTGATGGAGCGGACTATCCCCTTCAGCTCATAATCGTCTTCCTTGATCTCCTGGTAGCTCTTGTACTCGGAACCGTCGGCATCAAGCACCACCTTTGCGGTCACTGTGTTCGTCGCCGGGTCGTACACGAACTGCTTGAGGTCGAAATCGAGCACCACCCGGTCTGTACCGGCCACATTGGCTGCGCCGGGGATATCAATGACGCATTTGCCGCTGCTGCACGTTGTCCATGCATTCTCGCTGAAGGTTGGATTGGGGCTGACCTGCACACCGTTTTTGTCGACGAGTATCAATTCCTCTCCAACCGTGATACGGACGCCGCTGTAAGTGCCCTCAGGCAGTGTACCGAGCTTATCGAGTACGCCGCTGAGCTCGCTAAGGTCATAGGTGAGTCCTTCCGTGGATTCAAAGGCCGTCACCGCTGATTTGTCCGCGGCTTTCACGAACTCCACCTTGTAGATGGTCACGATGACCTGAGCATAGGTATCGGTGACGTCATCAGTGATGTAGACCCCGGCTGCAGGCGTCGTACCCGTGGCGGTCGTAGCGGTCTCACTACCGCCGCACGAGTACAGGAGCCCTGCAAGTGCCAGCAGAAACACTGCCAGAACAACCCCTCTGAACCTCGTTGCCGTTGAGTGTCTCATCCTTTTGTCCTCCTTTTACTATAGTGATTCTTTGCAGTAACCTGCAAAGTCAGTTGATTTTTTCTATCTCCACCTCATCGGCAATGAAGACGCCGCCCTGGTAGAGACCCCCGACCTCCACGATATCGCCGGGCTCATTGGTGTCGTCTATTGCCGCAAAGAATTCGGCTGCCGTCATGGTATCGCCGTTGTCGTCCTCGAAGGTGACGCCCGGCCCGCTGACGTCGACCCGTACGCCGAGTATAGAAAAGGATGTGCCTGTCTCAGAGCCTGCATCGACCGGCCCGCTGAGTGAGTATTCCGCCTCTGAGGGGTCCATTCGCTCGAGTTTAAGTGCCACAACCCTGCCTCCGTCGACAAAACCGCCGACCTCGATCAGGTCACCCGCCCTGATGTCACTGAGGGAAAATGACCTCAACTGCCGGCCTGATTCGTCATTAAAGATGGTACTGCTGTTGACGGTGATGCCGATACCAAACACAGTAACTGTTGATTTCTGGAGGTCCACACTCTCGACAACCCCTTCGATCCCGATCTCGGTCTCTTCATGGGAGAGGAACTCTACTTTCTCCGCCAGGAGCACGCCGCTGTCGTTAACCGTACCCTCCACCTCAAGTAGTACATCCAGGGCAACATCGCCTCGCAGGCCGTTTTCATATACCGTGCGGTTGTCTGTAGAGACCCTCAGGCCGTTGATCTCAAAGTCGTAAACAGAGGAAAAGGAGGTCACGACTCCCTCCACCGCCATCTCATTGCCGGGGAGCGCAGTTTCAACCTGCTCCTCAACGCTGACATGCGAGGCAACAAGCGTACCTCCCGACAGTGAACCCTTGACTTCCACGAAATCCCCGTTCTGAACCCCAAGGGAGGGCAGGGCACTGTAGTCGACGGACAATCCGTTTATTACAAACCTGCGTGAGACGTAATCAAGGGAGGATACAACACCCTTGACCTTCTCACCTGTGCTCAGGGGCTTCAGCTCTATATACACAGCCCTTATATTGCCGGCAGCGTCGAAAAATCCGCTCACTACCACGGTATCCCCTGTTGCGAGATCCAATATACCGCCGAAGCCCTTCAGTACGGTAGTGCCTTCAATAAGCACGGTCTGGCCCATGACGACAAGCCGGTCATTCACCGTATCTATGCTCTGTACCGGGCCTATCACCTCCGGATCAAAGTCTATGCGCAGGGCGGTGGTCCCGTCCGCCTCAACCGTGACCTTCATGCCCACATCGAGGTCGTCCTCTGTAACATCGGCATCGTCGGCGGTTATTGCAGCGCCGCTGGTATTGAATTCAATCCCGTTGACAAAGACACTGCCGAACGAGGTTATGACACCGTTGTAGAGCCCTGTCCCGCTGATTCCGCCGCCGGCAAAGTCTCCTCCACCGTCACTGCAGGAGCCCAGCAGCCCTACCGCCAGCACAAATACAACAGCCATCCAACCCTTCAGTCTTGATATTGCCATGCTAAAAACCCTCCATGATTGTTTATCATTCCTCGAAATAAAAGACTCCTATCCCTAATCTCTTCCGCCCCCTGCCCTCGATGGACGGATTTGCATCCCTGTCGTACTGTGAAATCACCCTGTCCATTGACTCGACAAACTCCGCCGCCATAGCCGAGATGCGGCTCCTGACCTCGGGGTATAACTCGAGGGGGATGTTGTCATATGAGACCTTTCTCTGAAAAAATGCATCGGACGGCTCACTTGTAATGTTGTGATGTATCGTGGAGATGAATTCACTTACATCCCTGCCCATGATGCCGAACTTCTCGACCTCTCCTTTCGTGACTATATACCCCCTGTTCAAAAGTCTCACCCGCCTGTCATCCATCTTCTCGACGATACCGGCCCTCAGCATCTCGTCCAGAATAGCCCTCGGGGGCACATCCCCGCTGTATGCCTTGACCAGAGCTGAAAAACTCTCCTCACCACCCTCAAACGGCAGGACACGGGGGTCACCCCTGTCGCTGATGAATCTCGGGTCTTTCAGCCACCCGCTTATCACCCTTACCGCCCGGTTGTAACGCTCGGCTGCCCCGAGGTCATCCACTGCATCCATCTCCTTGAGCCTCTTGACCTCCTTGCGGGTAAGACCGGTGATTGTGGCGATGCGGGATATGGTCTGCTTCCTGCCGGGCACCCTGAACTCCCTGGAGGCCACATCCACGTAAACCCACCTGGCGATATCGGCAAACGTGCCGTAAGGTATGTTGTTTTTCAGCAGTACCCGCATGAGCGGCCTCAGCAGCCTCACCAGTGTCGAGGCTATTGCCTGTTTTACATCCTCCATATTTGGTATTATATTCCCAAATTTTGTCTTTGTCAAGCAAAATATGCGTTGCGGGTTGCGAGTTGCGAATTGCGGGTGACCTGTTACCCCTATTAAGGTATCGCGGATAAAGCCTTTTCGCCCCGCCGGCGATGTTTTTTTTGGGCGCTGTAAGGTAAGGTTAAGTTAGCCGCTCTGTCTTCCGATAATTAAGTTATAGAGGATTCAATAAAACTGAAAACTTTAAACCAGGAAAGGGGGAAATGGATGAATGATTCCATTGGTAAGTGCAATATATGCAAGGATGTATACACATCAACGCATGTGGAGGTAGCGCCCGGCATACTCGTCTATGTCTGCGGCAGTTGTCTGGAGAAGGCCAAAGACAATTTCATCTGGCTGTGCATGAGCTGCGGCAAGGCATATCTCCGGCCGAAGAAACTCGTGATAAACAGGGTCAAGGATTATGAGCTGAAGAGGGCCTATATGTTGTGTGAGGATATGCAGATAATCCAGGGGATAGATATGTGCATCTCATGCAACCCGGAGAAAATACTCGATTATATGGAGGCCCAGCAGACCGCAATGGAATGTTGATCTTACTTCCATGTCGCTTGAACGGGCAGGCTCACCAATTTAATGCACCAGCAAGGTTGATGATGCCTGCCGGTACATTTTGCCGCCTCCCTGCAAAAACCACATTCCCGCTAAAGCGACCCACCGCCCACCCCCTCTCCTGGGCACCTAACATATTGAATTAATTAGTTTTTTACGGTGCTACTTGCATTGATAAGCAAAAATTATATACTAATTTAAATTTTTATATTGACTCCGTTAAAAACTCATTATATCATATCACCTTATTATATCATATCACCTTATTAAGACCTTCTTCTTGCTATTTTTTACTGTTTTTTACATAAACTGTTGTTTTTTTGCAGTAACGGTTAAATACCTCATATCCATCAGGACAATTGACGGGTACGTTTATCGTTGAGTTGAGAGGGGGAACTCTATCCCCAAACTATGTGAAAAGGAGACGTGTATGAGACTTGTATTGTTAGGAGCGCCCGGAGCCGGAAAAGGGACGCAGGCGAAAAAGCTGATTGAGAAGTACGGCATTCCACAGATTTCCACCGGCGATATCCTCAGAAAGGCCGTGGCAGACGGCACCCCCCTTGGAAAAGAAGCAAAATCCTACATGGACAAAGGCGAGCTTGTCCCGGATTCCGTTGTTATCGGGCTCGTGAAGGAGAGGCTTGCGCAGGACGACTGCAAGAAGGGATATATCCTGGACGGGTTCCCGAGAAATACGGCGCAGGCCGAGACCCTTGACCAGGTACTTGCAGAAATGAACGCGCCCCTTGATGTCGCCCTTGTTGTGGATGTTGACAAGGATGACCTCATGAAGAGACTCACGGGGAGGCGCACATGCAGGGGCTGCCAGCAGATGTACAATATACATTTCAGCCCCCCCAAAAAAGAAGGCGTATGTGACAAGTGCGGCGGAGAGCTTTACCAGAGAGATGACGACAAAGAGGAGACCATAAAGAACAGGCTTGATGTGTATGAAAGGTCAACAGCGCCGCTTATCGATTATTACGGTAAGAAAAATATCCTCAAGACCGTAAAAGGCGTGGGAAGTATTGATGACATATTCAACAACATCTGTTCAATACTTGATTCTCAACAGTCATAACGCATAACACGCGTTAAATTAAGGAGGAAAAAATGGCACTGGTTAACCCCCATGGAAAAGAGAAAAAGCTTAAGCCCCTTCTGCTGACGGGAGAGGAACTCGCGGAGGCAAAGGAAAAGGCGAAAACACTTACCGAAGTCAGGATGTCTTCAAGAGAGACAGGTGACCTTATAATGCTCGGCATAGGGGGATTCACTCCCCTTGAGGGTTTTATGGGTTACGACGACTGGAAGGGCGTATGCGATGAATTCAAGATGGCGGACGGCACGTTCTGGCCCATACCTATAACCCTTTCAACGACAAAGGGCAATGCGGACAGCATCAAGGACGGCGAGGAAGTGGCCCTTGTTGATGAAGAGAGCGGCGAGATAATGGGCATCATGACCGTCCGGGAAAAATACACGATCGACAAGGAGTATGAGTGCAAGCAGGTCTTCAGAACAACCGATACCGAGCATCCGGGTGTCCTGAAGGTCATGGAGCAGGAAGAGGTCAACCTGGCAGGCCCTGTAAAGGTCCTGAGCGAGGGGACATTCCCCACCGAATACAAAGGCATATACATGACGCCCGCGGAAACACGCAAGCGCTTTGAGGAAAAGGGCTGGTCAACCGTGGCAGCCTTCCAGACGCGCAATCCCATGCACCGCTCGCATGAGTTTCTCGCAAAAATAGCCGCGGAAGTCTGTGACGGCGTCTTCATTCACATGCTTCTTGGAAAACTGAAACCGGGCGACATCCCCGCGGATGTGAGACAGAGAGCCATTGACGCCCTTATCGAGAACTACTTTGTCAAGGATTCCATCATGGTCGGCGGTTATCCGCTTGACATGAGATATGCAGGCCCGAGAGAGGCGCTGCTGCATGCGGTCTTCAGGCAGAATTACGGTTGCAGCCACCTGATTGTCGGACGTGACCATGCAGGTGTCGGTGACTACTACGGTCCGTTTGACGCCCATCATATCTTTGATGAAATCCCGAAGGGTTCACTCGAGACCCAGCCGCTTAAGATCGACTGGACGTTCTGGTGCCATAAGTGTGACGGAATGGCATCCATGAAGACCTGCCCGCACGGAAAGGAAGACAGGCTTATACTGAGCGGGACGAAACTCAGAAAAATGCTTTCAGAGGGCGAAGAGGTGTCGGAGAAATTCAGCAGGCCTGAGGTTCTGAAGATACTCAGGGAATACTATCAGGGGCTGACCGAAAAGGTGGAAATCAAGATGCACAAGTATGCTGAAGGCACTTAATAAATAATAATGTGCGATCCCGTCTCTGAGAGACTGTATTCCATAAGCGGGAAGGGGGTGTAAAGTCAACAGGTTTGCCCGTTTTACTATATATATAGAGGAGAAGCAGATTATTCAGGAAATACGGCTTAAGTTTAAGCCTTAAAAACCCCAAAAGACATATTTTGGAAAGGAGGATGTAAAATGCCAAGTTTTGTAATCGCTGAAAAGTGTGACGGTTGTAAGGCACAGGACAAGACTGCATGCCAGTATATCTGTCCCAATGACCTTATGACCCTGGACAGGGACCTGATGAAGGCTTACAATCAGGAGCCTGAACAGTGCTGGGAGTGCTACAATTGCGTAAAGATCTGCCCGCAGCAGGCAATCGAGGTCAGGGGATATCAGGACTTCTGTCCGCTGGGAGCCAGTGTTATCCCTCTCAGGGGAACCGACTCGATTATGTGGACGATCAAGTTCAGAAACGGTGTGCTGAAGAGGTTCAAATTCCCCATCAGGACCACCCCTGAAGCTTCTATTGATCCATATGCCGGCAAGCCGGAAGCGGATTTGTCAAAGATAAAAGAACCTGGATTCTTTAACTACGAAGCCAGGAAAGAATAAAAAAGGAGGGATGACGATGGAAAAAGAAACATGTACTTTTTCATACTGTGCAAAGCCGGAAATCGTTGAGGTCGACACTGATCTGCTTCTCATCGGCGGCGGCATGGCATGCTGCGGAGCGGCTTATGAAGCAGTCCGGTGGGCGGCTCCGAAAGGCCTGAAGGTCACAATGGTTGATAAGGCTGCAACGGACAGAAGCGGCGCGGTGGCAATGGGCCTGTCGGCTATCAACACGTACATCGGTGAAAATAAAGTTGAAGATTACGTGAGGTACGTAAGAGGCGACCTTATGGGTATCACAAGGGACGACCTTGTATTCGACCTCGGCAGGCACGTTGACAACAGCGTGCACATGTTTGAAGAATGGGGTTTGCCGATCTGGAAAAAAGGCGACGACGGCTTCTCTCTCGACGGCTTCCAGGCAAAGGACGCCGGCAAGGCGAAGCTGGTTGACGGCGGCACACCTGTGCGCTCCGGTAAATGGCAGATAATGATCAACGGCGAATCCTACAAGGCGATTGTGGCAGAGGCCGCAAAGAAGGCCCTGGAGGAAAACAGGAAGGCCACAGGCGTTGACCAGAACCACTTTGAGAGGGTTTTCATTGTAAGGCTCTTTAAAGACGCCAATGATCCCAAGAGGGTGGCTGCAGCAGTCGGTTTCAGCGTCAGAGAGCACAAGATGTACATATTCAAGGCCAAGGCAATGGTCCTGGCTGCCGGCGGTGCCGTTAATGTCTTCAGGCCGAGATCAACCAAGGAAGGCCAGGGCAGGGCATGGTATCCTGTATGGAACTCCGGTTCCGGTTATGCGCTCGGCATGCAGGCAGGCGCAGAGCTGACTCTTATGGAGAACCGTTTCGTTCCCGCAAGGTTCAAGGACGGCTATGGTCCTGTCGGTGCATGGTTCCTGTTCTTCAAGGCAAAGGCAACCAACAGCCTTGGTGAGGACTACTGTGCAAATGAAGAATATGTCAATGATGCAAAGAAGAAATACGGCGCATACGTCGACAAGATGGGCACAGCCATCAGAAACCACCTTATGATGCAGGACATGAAGGCAGGTAAGGGCCCCATCATCATGAGGACACACGAGGCCATGGAGGCCATCAACAAGTCGTTCATCGAGAAACTCGGCGAAAAGGAAGGCAAGAAAAAGGTCAAACACCTTGAGGCCGAGGCATGGGAAGACTTTCTCGATATGTGTATCGGACAGGCAGGCCTCTGGGCAGCCAAAAACGAACGTCGAGCCTGACAAGGTGCCTTCAGAGATCATGCCTACAGAGCCTTATATCCTCGGTTCACATGCAGGCTGCGCGGGATTCTGGTGCAGCGGCCCCGGCGATATTCCGGGCACACCCGAGGACTGGCACTGGGGTTACAACAGAATGTCGACGGTTCCCGGACTTTTCATGGCCGGTGACATCTGCGGTGCATCAGGGCACAAATTCTCATCAGGCTCGCATGCTGAGGGAAGGATTGCCGGAAAGGCTGCAATAGCCTTTATACTGGATCATCCCGACTATGTACCGACCCCGAGGAAGACCCCCGACGAGATGGCAGCCGAGCTGTATCTGCCGTATGAGGTTTACGAGAAACACAAAACCTACTCAACCGATCCCGAAGTGAACCCGAATTACATCAAGCCGAGCCTGCTTCAGGCGAGACTGCAGAAGATCGCGGACGAGTATTTCGGTGGAATCTCCACGTGGTACATGACATCAAAGACCATGCTGGAAGAGGGATTGAAACAGCTCGCAATGCTCAAAGAGGATTCCGCGAAGATGGGTGCAAGCAACCTCCACGAGCTTATGAGGTGCTGGGAAAACTACCACAGGATTCTCTCTCTCGAGGCACATGCCCGCCATATCCTCTTCAGGGAGGAGACCAGGTATCCGGGCTACTACTACAGAGGCGACCACGACTACATAGATGATGAGAACTGGAAGGTATTCACGTGCTCCACATACAACATGGAAACCGGCGAATTCACAATGAGCAAGAGACCACATAAGAACGTATTCCCTGATTAATCCGGGGAGACGGCATAAAATTCTCCGGGCGCACCTCTGCGGCGCGCCCGGAGAGTTATTTAAGTTATTAAGGGCAGCAGATAAATCCTTTTAATTCCAATATAAAACACTGTCAAAAGCTGACTTGATTGTAGTAGACTATATGGCCACACCCGCTTGATAACTTAAGTAACTCTGTCATAAATGGAGGCATAGCATGTCAGAACAAGAAACAAACATTTTGGTTGTAGGCGGCGGTATAAGCGGATTGACTACTGCTGTGGAGGCGGCGGAAGCCGGCTACAATGTCGTGCTGATAGAAAAAGAGCCTTTTCTCGGAGGCAGGGTCGCAAGGATGAATAAATATTTCCCCAAGCTCTGCCCCCCTGCATGCGGTCTGGAAATAAACTACAGGAGGATAAAGTTCAGTGACCGTATCACCTTCCATACCCTTGCAGAAGTGGAAAAGATCACCGGACAACCCGGCAATTACGAGGTCACGGTCACGGTGGGGCCGCGTTATATTAACGACAAGTGCACCGGGTGCAACGCCTGCACAGAGGTCTGCCCCGTGGAGACCCCCAATGACTTCAACGGCGGCCTTGACAAGAGAAAGGCTGCCTATATCTACCACCAGCAGGTATTCCCCTTCCAGTATGTAATAGACGGTTCGGTGTGTAAAAAAGAGGCGTGCGCCAAATGCAAGGAGGCGTGCAAGTACGATGCAATCGATTTTACCATGAAACCGAAGAGCTTTGTTGTCAAGACCGGCGCCATTGTTCTGGCAACAGGCTGGAAGCCGTACGATGCCTCGAAGATGGACAATCTGGGCTTCGGCACGAGCAAGAACATAATCTCCAATGTGATGATGGAAAGGCTCGCCTCGCAGAACGGGCCGACCGGCGGCAAGATAGTAAGGCCATCCGACGGAAAAGAGGCCAAAAGGGTCGCCTTTGTCCAGTGCGCGGGTTCAAGGGATGAAAATCACCTTGCCTTCTGCTCCGCGGTGTGCTGCCTTGCGTCACTGAAACAGGCGACATATGTCAGGGAGCAGTACCCTGATTCAAAGGCGTACATGTTCTACATAGATATCCGCACACCCGGGACCTCGTACGAGAGATTCCTCAACAAGGTGAGGGAAGATGAAAGTGTCTCCCTCATAAAGGGCAAGGTGGCAAAGGTCTATGAAGACTCTGCAACAGGCGACGTCATCGTCGAGGCTGAAGACATCCTTGCCGGGAAGAAGATAAAGGTTTCTGTGGATCTCTGTGTTCTTGCCACAGGCATGCAGCCGACGGTTTCCGAGATGAAGCTTCCCCCGGAGGTAAAGATAAACGAAAACGGCTTTGTGGTTACGGACAGCAACCAGAAAGGGATATACGCAGTCGGCTGTGCCAAAGACCCCGTAGATGTTTCAAAATCCGTGCAGGGAGCTACAGGGGCTGCTCTTAAAGCTATTCAGACAGTGGGGAGGAAAGCCTAATGGAAAAGAAGATCGGAGTTTATATTTGCAAGGGCTGCGACATTGCAAATGCAGTTGTAGAAAAACTGGAAGAAGTCGCTGTAAAGGAACATCAGATACCGGTGTGCAAATCGCACGATGCGCTGTGCAGTCCCGAGGGGCTTGATCTTATTAAAAACGATATAAGCGCAGAGGGTGTGAACACGATAGTCATTGCCGCCTGCTCGCCGCGGGTGAAGTACAGGGAGTTCAGCTTCCCCGGTAATGTTGTTGAACGCTCCAATATAAGGGAGTTTGTCGCATGGACGCAGGAGCCCAAGACCGAGGACACGCAGGCACTGGCAGAAGATTATATTAGGATAGGTATTACAAAGGCAAAAAACTGCGAGCTGCCGGAGCCGTTTCTGCTTGAAGAGATGGACAAGTCCGTACTGGTCGTCGGCGGCGGCATATCAGGCATGACCTCAGCGCTCGGGGCCGCTGATGCCGGCTACAACGTCATCCTCGTTGAAAAACAGGAGGAACTCGGAGGCTGGGCGAAAAAGATGCACAGGCAGTTGCCCCAGAGCTACCCCTTTGAGTCACCGGAGAAACCGACGGTCAATGATACCATTGACAAGGTCAAGGCGCATTCCAATATCAAGGTCTTCACCTCTTCGGAGATAGAAAAGATATCCGGTGTGCCGGGTCTGTACGACGTCTCCATAAAGACCGCCGGCGGCACGGAGAAGGTCAGGGCAGGCTCCGTTATACTGGCTGCCGGCTGGAGGCCGTATGACGCCTCCAAACTGGAGCACCTCGGCTACGGAAAGTGCGAGAACGTTATAACGAATATACAGATGGAGGAGATAGCCGCGGAAGGCGGTATCACGAGACCCTCCGACGGCAGGAAGGCAAAGAGGGTGGCATTTATCCAGTGCGCAGGTTCAAGGGATCCCAACCACCTTCCTTACTGTTCATCTGTGTGCTGTCTCACGTCGTTAAAGCAGGCATCCTATGTGAGGGAAAGCGACCCGGATGCAATCGCCTACATCTTATACAAGGACATGAGGACGCCGGGCCAGTATGAGCTGTTTTATAAGAAAATGCAGGATGACCCCGGCATCATGCTCACAAAGGGCGAGGTCGTTGACGTGACAGAGGGTGCCAACGGCAATGTGGAGATCACCCTGAAGGATACATTCCTTGGAGAGAGCATAAAGCTTGAGGCGGACCTTGTCGTGCTTGCCACAGGCATGGTGCCCAACACAACGATTGAATCCGATGTGCTTGCAGAGTGGAAAAAGAAATTCGACGAGGAGCTCGCGGCCTCAGGCGGCAAGCCGGATCCGAACGCCCCGCTTGAGCCTCACAAGGTGCCGAATATCCTTCATCTCGAATACAGGCAGGGCCCCGAGCTTCCACAGCTTGCAGAGGCATACGGGTATCCTGATTCAAACTACATATGCTTTCAGTATGAAACGCGCAGAACCGGCATTTATGCGGCAGGCAGCATAAGGCAGCCCATGCACATGCTCGGCAGCATAGAAGACGCAATGGGTGCAAGCCTGAAGGCCATCCAGTGTATCGAGGCCACGGCGAACGGCTATGCCGTGCATCCGAGGGCATGGGATCAGACCTACCCCGAGGTCAATCTCCAGAAGTGCACATCGTGCAAGAGATGTACCGAGGAGTGCCCGTTCGGCGCAATTGAGGAGGATGAAAAAGGCACGCCGTTTCACAAGATGACCCGCTGCCGCAGATGCGGTACATGTCTCGGTTCCTGCCCTGAAAGGGTCATCAACTTCAAAGACTTCAGCATCAACATGATATCCTCGATGTTCAAGGCCCTGGATGTACCGGAAGAGGGCCTGAGGCTTATCGGGCTTGCGTGTGAAAACGACGCATATCCGGCGCTGGATTCGCTTGCTCTGAACCGCTCCAGGATGAATCCTGCATACAGGTTTGTCCCTGTCAGATGCCTCGGCA
>JAADFS010000316.1 GCA_013152795.1 Deferribacteres bacterium | reverse complement strand
GGGAAGTGATGCTCAAGCTTAATGTTGCATAAACGGGCAGGAGAGTTCCGGGTTGCGGGTTCTGAGTTCAACGGCTATACAGAAGAAGTGCGGAATGAAACAGGTCCCTCCCGTCGGGAAGGAGAATAAGGCATGATGGAAGCGGTTTTGAACTTTAGGAGGTTTCTGCTGGTATTTACTGCGATACTGGCTCTTGGGTGTTCAGTATACAGCATGCAGGGCAAGACCGCCTCCTCCGATGAGGAGTTGTGGGTAAAGGTGCCGTTGAGGACCCAGGCGCAGAAGAGGGCCGGACTGATGGGCGGCGAAGGCATGCAGATGATCTTTGGTATCGCATATGCACCGTCCAATCCCGATACAGTCTATCTGGTTTCCGATACAACACAGGTCTGGAAGAGCGTGGACGGCGGTAACTCATGGCAGATGAAACATAAAGGATTCCTGGCCAACGGGGGTATCGCCGTTTCCGTTGATCCTGTAAATGAAAACATCGTGTTTGTTGCAGGCTCACTTCATAGTTATTCAGAGTCTTCTCCTGCCGACGGAATATACAGGACGACCGATGGAGGAGAGAACTGGACTCTTGTCAAATCCACTCCTTTTTTCAGGGGAATAGAAGGGAAGCATTTTGTCTTTGAGCCGGCCGACGGTGATAGTTCCAGAACAAAAGTTATATATGCAGGGACTCATCAGGATGGACTCTTGATTTCCAGAGACGGGGGGGATAGCTGGGAAACACTTGGATTCAAGAAAAAAAGAATCCTGGATATGGAGATGGATCCATCCGATTCGTCATTGCTTTACATTCTGACCGTCGATGGATTGTTCAGGGTTACCGTCCGTGATTATGTTATCGCCGATACTGAAAGGCTGGCAAAGCAACTGCATGGGCCGTTTAAAACCTTTGCCCTGAATACTGTAAATCCATCAGTCATGTATGTGGCCATGGGAAAAGGCGGAGTCTACAGGTCGGATGACGGGGGAAAGTGGTTTTACAGGTTGAAAAAGGGGCTGCCCGCCGGGCTGGACTATACTTACATCGCAGTCAGCCCCGTGAATCCGGACTACCTGTATCTGTCGGTGGACAGGTGGAGGGGTTTAAATCCCTTATGGAGCCATGACGGCGGGGATGTCTGGCACGGTCCGGTGACAATATACAGAAAAGGACTGTCCATTGCCGGAGAACTCAGATGGTTTGCGGGATGCGTTGTGCCGCATCCTGAGGATCCCGATATCGCCCTGACAGCAGCAAACGGCAAGGCGAGGATATTAAAGACGGACAACGGGGGTATAAGCTGGTTTTATTCAAGCAACGGCTATATGGGAGCCCGGAAAGGTGAAGGAATCACGTCACAGGCATTTTATTCTGATCCTGAAAAAATGATTTTCTTTCTGATGGACCATGGCCCGGCCCTGACAGTCGACGGTGGAGACACATTCAGGCTGCTGGATATCCCGGCTGTCAACGGGCGAAGGACCACAAGGGTCGGAGCCGTTTCACCCGTGGATGAAAATCTTATTGTTACAGCCATAGGAGGATGGAATATCCAGAAGCTGGCTGTAAGCAGGAACGGCGGCAGGTCATGGAGAATTATCCCCGGAACAGAAGACAGGTATAAATTTATCTCGTTTCATCCGCAAAAACCTGATATTATTTATGCATATGGATTTGTAAGCACAGACAGCGGCAGAACATGGAAGAAACTTTCCAGAAAGATATACGGCGTGTTCAGGGATAACGGAGACACGGTTTATTCCGTGTCGGAACTTAAGGGAGGGAAATCCGTGATTTATCGTTCGGATGACCGTGGCGTGACATGGAGAGACACATATCCGCATTTGCCTGTCCCCATGGACAGCATATCGGAAATCGACATAGACCCTTTTAATCCGGACCGTATATATGTTGCTTCCGAACACGGATTGTATATATATGATGATAAAAGCGGAAAATGGTTGAAAAAAGGTGAAGAGAGCGGATTGACCAGAGATCGCTTCGGAATGATGTCATTTAAGTGTATTGCAGTCGACCCGAGACATCCAGAGATTGTGTATACCGGCAGGTGGGCGCCCGGCAAGGGACCTTCAAATGGAATCTTCCGTTCTGAAGATTTCGGGAAGAGCTGGAAAAATATCACCTATAATCTGGGGCCCGACATCACGATCTGGTCTGTTTCTGTAAGCCCGCACGATGGAACCGTCTATATCGGGTCATCGCACGGGACATGGAAGTTATCCCCTCCGTATTGAGGCATCTTTAATTGAATGTTGCATGGGCGGACGGGACAGCCTGCCGGAAAAGGTTTATAATGCGATGGGATTTTAACAAAATAGGGTGCAGGGTGCAGTTGTCAGTGTGCAGTAAGAAACAAGTCCCCCCTCCCGTTGGGAGGGGGTTAGGGGGAGGGAGCTGAGCTGCTACCCCTGAAGGAATCGCAGATAAAGCTTTCCCGGCAGACTCCTCTGCCCCGTCGGCGGTAATTTATGCTACTGTAAGGATAACATTTCTGCAAGAGATAGACTATGAGTGAAGCCCGGAAGAAACATCTTCTGCTGAACAGAACATGGTACATCACGACGAGCCGGTGGTGGCTTACGGCTATCCTTTTGTTCCTCCCGTTTCAGCACATTACCGTGACAAGCCTGGCGGTATTCAACAAAACTCTATCGACTTACTTCAACAGTCTTGACGAGGCGACGGTCTTTTTTTTCTTTCCTCTTTCCCTGATAGAGCTTTACAGAAACGGGGAACTTAAAAACAGATGCTATCTCATTCTGTTTGTGCCCATTTTTATCCTGTGCGCTTCAGGACTTGTCTCGGGTATGGTTAACGGCAACCGCTTGATTGTGACGGTGCTGGGCATTATTGATTATATAAAGATTTTTCTTTTTATTTTTATATACGCTGCCTTTTTCAGGGATTTCAGCGAATTCAGGAAGGTATTTAATCTTTTGCTGATTATCGCGGTGGTACTGGGAATAGTGGCCTTTTTCCAGGAAGTCTGGGCACTCGTCCTGAAATACATCCTCGAAAAAGATATCTATGACAGAGCTAATTACCTCCTTGGAGATATTCCGGTAATGCTGTATCGCAAAGTGATCATAGATCACTGGAGGTTCGGAATATTCAGAGCACCCTCGCTCGTGCGTAATCCCAATACACTCGGATTTTATTTGCTGTTTGTTTTCACTATATACTTGAACATTAAAAAGAAAAAAAATCCGGCTGTTTTTGTCTCTCTTTTAACAGGGATTATCGTCAGTGTTTCAAGAAAAGTCTACATGGAACTGATTTTTCTGACCATAGTTCAGGCCGTCAAAAACAGGAGAAAGATAGCTGTTCCGTTTATTATCCTGACGGTAATGTTCTTTTTCATCATGAGTTTCATTGTGGATTTCAATAAATGGGAGTTTACGGTGAAGGGACAGTATGCGGAACTTATGTCAAGAAAGCAGTACTCAAAAATGATTTCGTTCCGCGAATATTTCAAGGACAAGTCGGTAGAAATCTGGAGGGACCATCCGTATCTGGGAGTCGGGCCGGGTATGTTCGGAGGAGTGGTATCCATTATGTATGACTCTCCTGTCTATGACGAGTACAATGTCCAGAAGATTGCAAAAGCCCTGTTGACACGCTGGCGGGATCCCCACCAGTTCTGGCCCGTGCTGCTGGCCGAGATGGGGATTCTGGGTGTTGTTTCATTTGTCGGCTTATTTGCATCATTGTTCTTCATCCTGTTTCTTTTGAGGAAACGCGCTGTATCTGATGAGATGAGGGGCCTGTTCACGGGCCTTACCGTGTTTACGGCAATTATTCTGATCCATTCTTTCAGCAGCAGTATAAAGGAAGTTATAATACTGATGTATTTCGCCCTGCTGGGCATGGGCCTGGGATGTACGAAGAAGTGTTGATTGTAAGGTTTATTTCACGGGCTGGCGCCCTCTCAGCCCCCTTCCCCGCAGGGCGGATTAAGGATCCGCATCAACAGATATTATGAAAATCCTGCATCTGAGCAATTACTATTATATCCGGGGAGGGGATTGCACTTACCTTTTCTCGCTGAAAAAACTCCTTGAAAAGGGCGGGCATGAAAATATCGTCTTTTCCATGCATCATCCCCGGAACCTTGATTCCGAATATTCCGGATATTTCGTAAGTTATATAGATTATGCCGATGAAGCCAGGAATAAAACCCTCCTGTCAGGACTGAAGATTTTGTCCAGGGCGGTCTATTCGATTGAGGCGAAAAAGAAAATACAACGTCTCATCGAAAAGGAAAGGCCCGACATAGCCCATATCCAGAGCTTGCATCATAATCTTACACATTCAGTGCTGTACCCCCTGAGACGACATAATATACCGGTTGTATGGACGCTTCATGATTATGCGCTTATTTGTCCCAACACCCATTTTTTATGCAGAGGATACATTTGCGAAAAATGTAAAAAGAAAAAATTTTACTGGAGCGTGATTAAGAAATGCAAGAAGGATTCATTGGGCGCCAGTACGGTTGCGATGATTGAGACAGTCGTGCACAGGATTATGAGAATCAGCGACCTGGTTGATGTCTTTATCACCCCGAGCGAGTTTCTCAGAAACAAGCTCATAGAATACGGATTCGACAAGAATAAGATAGTATGTATTAATAATTTTATTGATCCCTATCCGGACAGGGGGAAAAGGGACGGGGGCGATTATTATCTTTATGTCGGGCGGTTGACAAGGGAGAAGGGAGTCAAAACCCTTATTGACGCCGCGGTCAAGGCAGGAGCCGGCAGGCTCAGAATACTCGGCGACGGCGAGCTGAAGGGTGAGCTGATGTCATATGTTGAAGAAAAAAAGGGTGATGCCGATATAGAATTCTGCGGGCCCAGGAGCCATGACGATGTTATAGCCCTCATAAAAAAGTGCAGGTTTGTGGTCCTGCCTTCAGAGTGGTATGAAAACTTTCCATATGCGGTTCTGGAGTCGTTTGCCTGTGGAAAGGCGGTGATAGGTTCGCGGATAGGGGGAATTCCCGAACTGGTCATGGATAATGAGACCGGGTTGACCTTTGAGCCCGGGAATTCGGATGACCTGAGTGCAAAGATCAGATATTTAAGCGATAATCCACATGAAAGCCGGAGAATGGGAGAAAATGCCAGGTCTCTTGTAAAGCGGAAACTGAATGCCGGGGCCCATTATATGAAGATAACCGGGATATACAACTCGTTGATTAAACGCAATAAACTGCATATTTCGTAGCCTGATGTTACAGCCCGATGCGCCCCGTGTGTGCAGTATTTTACACAACCGCAAGCCAAGTCTGTATTGAATTCTTTCTATAAAGAATATTATAATTTCATAAAACATATTTATTATGCAAGTCGGCGGAGTTCTAATTACAGGATTCACGGGTGGGAAATACTGAAGAGGAGACAGCTTAATGGATGTATGTGTGATTCTCACATACAGGTGTAATTCGAGATGTTCCATGTGCTATGCATGGCAGAATCCCACCCGGACAGAAGATGAGATTTCCCTCGATACCCTAAGGAAAATTCCCTCCGGCATTAATTATTTAAACCTCACCGGCGGTGAACCCACATTGAGAAAGGACCTCCTGGAGATTGTTGATATACTGTACCCGAAGGCCATGACATTCGAAATCAGCAGCAACGGGTTGCTTGCCGAGAGGCTGGAGCCGGTGATCAAAAAGTATCCATGCACAAAGATCAGGTTCAGTCTGGAAGGCTCCGAGCCGACCAACAGCAGGATCCGGGGGGAAAAGGACGGATACAGGAAAAAGATCGAGGGATTGCTGCGCCTTAAAGCGCTTGGAGGGGAAGATATAGGTTTCGGCGCTGTTATCCAGGATGACAATGCCGGAGAGCTTGTCGAGCTTTTCCGCCTCTCCCGGAAATACGGACTGGAGTTTGCAACCTCTACGCTTCATAATGGGTTCCAGTTCCACAAGAACGACAATGTCCCTTATGACCGTTTGAAGGTGGCGGGCCATATCGGGGAGCTGGTTACGGAAATGCTGAAGGGATTTAATGTCAAGAACTGGTTCCGCGCATATCTGAATCTGGGGCTTATGGCCAAGGTGCTGGGACAGGAGAGAATACTGAAATGCACGGCTGCCACGGATTTTGTATTTATCGATCCATGGAGCGATGTTTATGCGTGTAATGTAAGACCCGATCTGAAACTCGGCAACCTGGAGACTCAGGAGTGGGATGAAATAATGAACAGTCCGCTTGCAGAGGAAGCCAGGGCCAAGGTTGATCAGTGCACTCATAACTGCTGGATGGTCGGCTCGGCCAAGGCCGCCATGAGACATCCCAGGTTTGTAAAAATCCCCAGAGCCGCACCGTTGATGTGGGTGGTTTATAATAAACTGAAAGTGACATTCGGTGGAACGATTAATTTCAAACGCTACCTTGATTACTCAAATGTACCCGAAGATAAGGAGGTTTCTCATAGAAAATTTTTCCTGAACGAAAACGTCAGGAAAAGACTCCAGAGAAAAGATGAACCTCATTACCAGGGATTCGGAGAATTTTTTAACAGGTAGCGCCGGCTCCGCTTTTACGGCAGCTTCCACGGAAGACAACCAATCCTTAATAGTTGCTGTCGACGGCTTAACGCAACTTTAAGGCATTCAGTCTCTGACACCGGCAGGCGACACCGGCAGGTCGGGGAAAATCTGCAACATATACCTTATACTTGATGTTGCATAAACGCGGCAAGGGAGGCTGCCGGGGAACAAAGTTCTGAGTTCAAAGTTAAAGGTTAATTGTTTGATGATGAGGGTAGCTATCATAGGAATAAAAGGACTGCCTGCCAGGGGAGGAGCGGAGAGGGTGGTGGAGGCAATAGTAAGGAGAATAACATCAAAAGGTGTTGCTCCCACTGTATATTGTGATGCGCGCTATACACCGCCGGATTTTTCCATTGAAGGTGTGAGGATGATAAGAATTCACACCATTCCCGGGAAACATCTGAGATCACTTACGCTTGCACTTTTTTCAGCCCTGCATGCCGTGCTGTCAGGCAATTATGACCTTGTACATCTGCATAATATAGAAGCCTCATTTATCCTGCCCGTCCTGAGATTGAGATTCAGGGTCCTGGGCACGGCTCACGGATTTGCATACTGGAGATCAAAGTGGGGCAGAGCAGCAAAGAGAATCATGATGTCCATGGATTATTTTTTCATGAGATTCTCCAATATGACCTCGAGTGTTTCTGCAAAGGATGCGAGGTCGCTGCAGCGACGTTTCGGAAGGCAAGTCCTGTATATTCCCAATGGCGTGGGCACAGAGTTCAACGCGGATCTCGATGCTGCTGAAGAGATACTGAATAAGCATGGTATCCGCAGGCGCAGGTACTTCATTTTTACAGCAGGCAGGATTGAACCTACAAAGGGGGCACATCTGGCTGTGGAGGCTGTAACACGGCTGGACAGGGGTGTCCCCCTTCTTGTTGTAGGAGATGCGGGGCAGGTACATGACTATGAGGAAAAATTACATAATATCGCCGGTTCCATGGTATACTTTCAGCCATTGATAGAAGAACCTTCCGTGCTCTTCGGCTTGATGAAATATTCGGTGTGCCTGATATTCCCTTCACTGGTGGAGGCGATGTCCATGGTTCTGCTGGAGGCGGCGTCTCTCGGGATACCTGTTATAAGCAGTGATATTGAGGAGAACAGGGAGGTTTTAGGGGAAGATGGAATTTACTTCAGGTCCGGTGATGTCGGCTCCCTGATGGAAAAGCTCGGATGGATACTGGACAATCAGGCCGATGCCGGGCGGAAGGCCGCTGATTTGCAGAAACTCGTTCACAGCAGGTATTCATGGGACAGGATAGCCGACAGGTATTTCGAGGTGTACAGGCAGGTGGCTGCCTGATATTTATAAACCTTAACGTTGTGCATAAACTTTAATGTTGCATAAATGGCAGGCTCTCCTGCCCGCAGGCGATGTTTTTATGCCACTGTTAAGGTAAAGCAAGGTAATTCAAATTAACTGTTTTGAAAAAAAAGGGGGGGAACAGTGCATGTGCCGTTTGTTGATCTGAAGACGCAATACCAGGGTATCAGGGATGAAATAAATGCTGAAATTCAGGAGGTGCTGGAGAGCTGTGCCTTTATTTTAGGGCCCAAGGTAGAGAAGTTTGAAGAAGAGTTTTCAAGATTGCATGGTGCGGATTTCTGCCTTGCAACAAGTTCAGGAACCGATTCACTGCATCTGGCCTTGATGGCCCTAAAGGTTGGTGCGGGTGATGAAGTCCTGGTTCCGGTAAACACCTTTTTTGCCACGGCAGAGGCTGTCTCCCTGACAGGCGCGCGTCCTGTTTTTGTGGATTGTGAGCCACGCTACTATAATATCGATACTTCCCTGATAGAGGCGTCAATCACCCCCAGGACAAAGGGCATAATCGCCGTACATCTGTATGGTCAGCCCGCCGATCTTGATCCGATTATGGAAATCGCCGAAAGACACAGTCTGTGGGTCATCGAAGACGCCGCACAGGCGCATTGTGCTGAATACAGGAACAGGCGTGTGGGCTCTATCGGCATGATAGGCTGTTTCAGTTTCTATCCCGGCAAAAACCTCGGCGCTTACGGCGAGGCAGGTGCTGTAATTACAAACAGTGAAGACCTGTACGGTATTATGCGTAAGATAAGGGACCATGGCAGCAGCGAAAAATATCACCATGAGTTGATCGGTCATAACTACCGGATGGAGGGGATTCAGGGAGCGGTCTTATCCGTCAAATTGCGCTATATCGAACAATGGACGGAACAGCGGCGGAAAAACGCCTCACTGTATTCCAAGCTGTTATCCGGTATCGAGGGGATTGTTACACCCGAAGAGATGGAATCAGTCAGGCACGTCTATCACCTTTATGTCGTACAGGTATCAAGGCGTAGGGAGCTGCAGGATTTTTTAAACAGCAACGGTATTTCCACCGGGTTGCATTATCCGATACCGCTTCATTTGCAGGGTGCTTACAGGCATCTTGGTTATGAAAAGGGAAGTTTCAGGACAGCGGAAGCGCAAATGGACAGGATACTGTCACTTCCCATGTACCCGGAACTGAGCCCATCCATGATTCAGTATGTCGCGGAAAAGATAAGGGAATTTTATACCGGAGATTATGAAGTTTAAAAAATACAAGCTTATATTGCTGGTTGCGGATATAGCGATTATCAGCATTGCTGCGATCATTTCATACTGGATAAAACAGCGCCAGATTATAGCGGACGGGCTCCTGTACATGAAGCTGAGCCCTTCCATATTAATGCCGTTTTCCATTCTGATAGTCTCACTGATAATCCTTTTCAAAAACTCGAATCTTTATAAAATGCATGTGTTGTTTGATTCATACTACCAGTTCGTGGTCTTTGTGAAGTCCATACTGATCAGTTACGGGATATTGATCACAACCCTTTTCTTTTTCAAACATCCCCTGCTGGAGCTGAGGGGTGTGCTGATTCCGAGTTTTGCGATCCTCTTTGTATTGTTTCCCGTTTACCGCATATTGGTGCTTAAATATGCCATGCGCTACGCGCTTAAAAACAAGATCATCGGGGAGAGGGTTATCCTTGTAGGCGCGGGAAGCAAGGGCCGGGAGATTGCGAGGGAATTATTGAACAATAAATATACCTATTTTACACCGATCGGCTTCCTTGATGACGAAAAAGAGCCGGGAAGCGTGTTCGAGGGCCTTAAGGTGCTGGATAAAACGAGCAATATCGGAAAATATGCCGACGATTTTGATGCAATACTGATCACCCTGACAAATGCCACGTACAATAAGCTGCAGAGGATTATCAACAGGTACCAGAAACTGAATAAACCCATTCATATTATTTCCGACCTGTACCGGATAATACCCGAGAAGGTCGCAGTGGAAAAATTCGACGGCTTCAGCACCTTCCAGGTACCGCCTACCGATGAATTAAAAGAACATACATATATCATTATAAAACGGATCATGGATGTAACCACGGCTCTTGTGCTTATTATAGGGTTGCTGCCGCTGTGGATCCTTATAGCTGTTTTGATAAAAATGGAGTCCGAGGGCCCGTTCTTTTACACTACGGAAGTGGTCGGCTACAAAGAGAAGAGATTCAAGTGGTACAAGTTCAGGTCCATGTACCACGGCTGTGATGACACGCTTCACAGGGAGCTGGTAAAGAAGATCGCGCAGGGGATCAGGGATGGGACAAAGCTCCAGAACGACCCTCGCGTCACGAAAACCGGAAGGTGGCTGAGAAAATACAGCATTGATGAATTTCCGCAACTGATCAATGTCCTGAAGGGACAGATGTCTCTTGTCGGTCCCAGGCCCGTACTGCCGTACGAATATGAGCTGCTGGACGAGTGGCAGAAAGAAAGATTTTCCGTTCTGCCCGGTATGACCGGATTGTGGCAGGTACGGGGGCGTAACAAGGTTAACATTGCCGACCAGCACGTGCTGGATTTATACTACGTGCGTAACAGGTCCCTCTCGCTTGACCTTGTGATCCTTTTTAATACCATATCTGTTGTTATTTCAGGAAAAACCGGAGTATAATAAAAATTTCGATAATCCTTAAATATTGCATAAACAGGCAGGATAGCCTGCCGTAAAACAAAGTTCAGAGTTTGAAGTTCAAAGTTAACCTTAATGTTGCATAAACGGGCGAGGCAGGCTGCCGTAAAACCTTTGTAAGGTTAAGGGTGCAGACTGTAAGGTTCATATCACTGTAAGGTAAATGATAAAAACCGGCATCATAGGAGCAGGATACTGGGGTCCTAATCTGATCCGCAACTTTTCCACCATCCCGGAAGTCAGCATCAAGTATATCGCCGATAAACTGCCAGGGAGAAGGAAGTTTGCGGAAGAAAATTTTCCGGATATTCAGACGGTTGATAATGCAGACGTGATATTTAATGACAATGAAATATCGCTGGTTGTAATAGCCACCCCTGTGGATACCCATTTCCGTCTGGCCAGGGAAGCCCTGTTGTCCGGAAAGCATATCTTTGTTGAAAAGCCCTTCACGGATTCAACCCGTGAGGCTGAGGAACTTCTCGATCTGGCCACGGACAATTCCCTGAAAATCGGTGTCGGACACTTGTTTACCTTTCATCCGGCTATCGAGCATATTCATGGATTTATTAATACCACCGGTGAATTCAGGCCATACTATCTGATCTCCAACAGGGCCAACCTCCGTCCCCCGGAGTCGAAAAACAACGTGATTTGGGACCTCGCCGTGCATGACTTTTCCATAATCAATTACCTGTTCAACGAATTTCCGCTTTCCGTTTACGCCGTTGCACACGATTACAGCGGCAGGGGATTAAGTGACATGGCCGTCATTCAACTGTCTTATCCGGACAACAAAAAGGCGGTTGTGCATGTAGGCTGGCATACCCCGAACAAGATCAGAAAATTTGAGCTGTATGGAGCAAAATGGTCGATTTTCTTTGATGATATGGCCCGGCAGAAGGTGAGGATATTTGACGAGGGCATAGATACCCGCATCGGGGCGGACAAACAGTCATCGCAGAAATTCGAGTACAGGCCGGGGGTTGTCCTGGAGCCGGAGATCGGAAATGCACAGCCTTTGCTGAGTGAGTGCCGCTCTTTCATTGAGCACATCGTAAACGACGGAACTCCATACAGAAATAACGGAATGCAGGGCATATGGGCGGTCAGGATGTGCGAGCTGTCCGAGGAATCCGCAAAGAAGGGCAGGGAGATGTATTTTGAATGATTCTTTCTACAAACATCCCAATGCGATTGTCGAGTCCTCCAGGATCGGCAGGGGGACAAAAATCTGGGCCTTTTCACATGTGCTGGAGGGCGCGGTAATAGGAGATAACTGCAACATCGGGGAGGGATGCTTTATAGAGAACGATGTTGTCATCGGCAGCAACGTGGTTGTCAAAAACAATATTTCCATCTGGGATGGAATCACGATAGAAAATAATGTCTTCCTCGGCCCGAACGTGGTGTTGACGAATGATTTCCTCCCGCGGGCTAAAAAGCCTTTCACCCCCGGGAGAACACTCATAAAATATGGGGCGAGTATCGGTGCAAATGCAACGATCATCTGCGGGATTACAATCGGTGAATATGCGATGGTCGGGGCCGGCTCCGTTGTAACAAAAGACGTACCTTCTTATTCGCTTGTCTACGGTAACCCCGCGAGGTTCATATCGTGGATATGCGCATGCACGAACAAACTGGATTTTAATGATGAGACTGAATGCGTATGCGGGAGAAAGTACAAAAAAGTTAACGATAATACAATAAGACAGATATAACCTTAGTGTTGCATAAACGGGCAGGAGAGCCTGCCGTAAAACCTTTATAAAGCGATGGGATATCGGAAATATGTCTTTATTGCAGGAAGTAACGGGAAAAAGGCCGTCCTCCGTGTCGGTTAACCGTGTCCGTTTCTGTTGTTTGTCTTTTACGGTCACGGACAACGGACACGAATCACG
>JAADFS010000315.1 GCA_013152795.1 Deferribacteres bacterium | reverse complement strand
AGTGTATTTATACAGATTGGGGTTAATCTCAAACTCTAATTTAAATGTGACATCGCCTGATGCGCGAAAGGAAAAGCTTTTTTCAGTATCCGTCTTTACCATAATAATTCCAGCCCTGATGGTGGTATCGTTATATTTAATCACAGAAGAGTTTATATATGCCCTTGCAAAATAAAAATCTGTCAACAGGTCGCCGTTGAAATCAGCGACGGCCGCATCCTCTACCGCCCTGGTTGAAAGCCCGAGTGTATCGGTAATATCCTTAAAAGGCACGGTGTCATACTGATATACCCTATGCGGGGACGAATACGAAGGATATGAATTTGAATATATCACGAGCGCCGGAGCATTGCCGCTGCCCAGATGGGTCAACTGCGCAAAGACCGGGTCACTGCCCATATTGGTTTCGATGCCTGTCAGGTCATTGTCATTTGTGAAATAGCCGTTCCGCTGGGTAAAGAGCGCGGAGGGCGCCAGACCATCGGAACGCTTCAGGTTTGAAAGAAAGATATCAAGATAACCGTCCCCGTTCCAGTCAAACCACAATGGTGTACGACCCCTTCCCTCCGGGTAATTCAGGCCGTAGTCGGCTGCCTTGTCCTCAAGCGACAGGCCGTTATTGTTAATTAAAAACTGGTTTGGTCCTTCCCCTGTTCCGCTGCCCGCTCCGACAATCTGGAACAAATCCTGGTCCCCGTCATTGTCAAAGTCTGCCCAGGCCGCGCCGTGCATGTCAGCACCGTTAGATACTGATTCTGTGGCATCCGTAAATGTACCGTCTCCGTTGTTGATGTACAATGTCGGTTTCCTGGCGTGATGGTTGATCCAGATGTCGGGCAGGCCGTCGCCGTTCATGTCGCCCCAGGAGACCCCGAAGGTCCTCCTGTTGGAATAATCAATCCCTGCATCCTGCGTTACCTCCACAAACTGTCCGGCCTCAATGGCATACACGGCTTCAGGGCTCAGCCATAAACCTGTCATTATTAACAGGAGAGCAATCAGCGCGGCTGTGAATAACGAAGACCGTGCTCCCAGTATATTATTGATAGAATAATCCGGTGCAGGACCGGTGCCCAGATGCTTGTTGTCCATCATAGAATCTCCCCTGTCCCCTCTTTTTACAGAGGGATCTTAATGATTTGTTTTTTTTATATTGAAAGAGGTCCTTTCAATAGTCTTTTCCCGTTGTCGCCCTGCACAGGCGCTCTATAATTATAACCTCTTGGCAGTAAAAGATTTTTTCTCTTTTACGGGTATGTGAAAGTAACGTATCTCAGCGCTTCCGGAAAAAGCTCAAAAAAATCTGATATTATAACAATAATATCAGACAATGTCCACATATGTCAATCTTTTTTTCACAATGTTGCAAATGCTGACACTTTTTCTCTTTTCCATTCCCTGATTAACGGAAGGGGGATGAACTATTACATGTATAATAGTATAATAAAATATCTTTATAAATTTTTATAAGAGGGAAAAGACCCTGAAATAATGGAGAAAATCATAAATAATAAGAGTAACAATGTGATATGGCATCGTGCCACGGTTACAAGAGAGAAGCGTGAAAGGTTGAACGGGCACAGGAGTGTAATCCTCTGGTTCACGGGTCTGTCCGGCGCGGGAAAGTCAACCCTTGCCCATGCCGTTGAGGAGCAACTGCATCAGATGAGGTGCAGGACCTTTGTCTTTGACGGTGACAATGTCCGCCACGGACTGAACAGCAATCTGGGATTCTCCAGGGAAGACCGGAAGGAAAATATCAGGCGTATCGGGGAGATGTGCAAGCTTTTTATCGAAGCCGGTGTTATAGCCCTTGCGGCATTTATTTCACCATACAGGGAAGACAGGGCCTCTGTACGCAGGCTGGTGAGCGAGGGTGATTTTATCGAAATATATTGCAACTGCAGCATCGAAATATGTGAGAGACGTGATGTAAAAGGCAGCTATGCAAGGGCGAGAAGGGGGGAGATACCCGAATTTACCGGTGTATCGGCTCCTTATGAAGTGCCGGAAAATCCGGAGCTGGTTATGGATACTGGAAACACTCCACTTGAAAATTGTGTGGAGAGGATTGTCGAATACCTGAGGGAAAGGAAAATTATAGCAGAAGGCCTCGACAGGAAATTGTTTTGAGAGAAAATGTGAGTTACATGAGGTGGATAAGATGGTGGCTTACGGGACTGATTTTCTTTATGCCGTTTCAGCGCATGATTGTCAAAAGCGTGGAGGTATGGAGCAGGCAGGTATCGTTCTTCATCAACCGGATCGAGGAGATTACAGTAGCAGTTCTGCTTCCCCTGGCAATCAGGGAACTTTATAAAAACAGGGGGATTATAGACAGGTCGCATATTTTTCTGTCGATACCTTTTCTGGCCATTGTCGTTTCCGGATTTATCTCCGGTGCTGTAAACGGCTCCTCCCTCATTATCACCAGCCTCGGTATCTTTGACTATATCAAATACTTTCTCTTTATCTTCGTTTATGCTGCTTTTTTCAGTGATTTCTCCGACTTCAGGAAGATATTCCGCCTGATACTGATTCTCACCGTATGTCTGGTAATCGTGGCCTTTGCGCAGGAACTCTGGGCGCTTCATTCCAGGTACATAGCCGGAAGATGTATCTATGACAAAGACAATTACCTGCTTGGAGACTCGATTTTCAATATATACCGTGATTCCTTCAGGGAACACTGGAGACTCGGAATTTTCCGTACCCCTTCACTCCTGAGGAGTCCCAACTTTTTCGGATTTTACAGCCTGTTTATCCTTACGATGTATTTTTATCTGAGGAGAAGAGTGAACCTTTTTGTTCTGTTTACGCTGATGGGAGGGATTTTTGTAAGTGTGGCGAGGATGGTTTACGCGGGCTTTTTGTTTCTGACAGGGGTGCAGCTTTTCAGGAGCAGGCGTTTATTCATGATCCTGTTCATTGTCCCTTTTCTGGTCATTCTCTTTTACATGAGCACATTATGGGATTTTAATATATGGAAGCTGACAAAGCAATCACTGACGGCAAAGGTGGAAAGTGCCAAGGTCACACCTTACAGGAAATATGCCAGGGAGAAGGCACTTGAGGTATGGAGGGAATATCCTTTCTGGGGGGTCGGGCCGGGGAGGTTCGGAGGGGCTGTGTCCATATTGTTCAAATCGCCGCTTTATGAGAAGTACAATTTTAAACCCGAGGAAAATTATCTTTTGAGAAAATGGAAAAGTCTTGACCAGTTCTGGCCCCAGGTGCTGACAGAGACGGGAATATTCGGGACAGCTTCCTTTGCGGTAATGTTTCTCACGTTTTTCATGGTATTTTTAATGCTGGGGAAACGGCTGGATGATTATGATCTGAAAAATTTATTCAGTGGACTTGCAGTATTTACGGTTATTATCCTTTTGTGGACATTTGGCGGCAATATCAAAAACGGCGTCATCTTTACATATTCCGCATTTGCGGGAATAGGGCTGGGTTGTATAAATAATAAAAACAAATCTTAACCTTAATGTGGCATAAACGCGGCAAGGGATGCTGCCGTAACACCTTTATAAAGCGATGGGATTTTAACAAAGTAGGGTGCAGGGTGCAGAATGAAACAAGTCCCCCCCTCCCCTGGGGGAAGGGGGGCTGAGCTGTTACCACTGACGAAATCGCAGATAAAGCTTTTCCGGCAGACTCCTCTGCCCCGCAGGCAGTATTTTATGCCACTGTAAGATTTAGTACAACCGTAAGGGTTGAGAACGAACGGTGTATGGTGTGAAAGGTAAAGGGTTACCGTTTTTTTTTGCTGTGTTGCTGGCGGTATGGTCACTGCTGTTTTACAGCGGTTGTGACGATGCATACTGGGGGGCTGCCGAGGTTGAAGCCCCTCCCAACAACCTTCCTGATATTATCATCATGAGCCCTCTGGATGGAGAAATATTTACAGAAGGGGAATCAATTACATTCAGTACTTCCGTTTATGATGTGGATGAGGGAGCCATAATGGACAACTGCAAGGTATGGACCTCCAGTATAGACGGTGAGATAGGCAGGGGAGCTTTTTTTTCAAGAGACGACCTCTCGGTGGGGGTGCATGTCATCACCCTTACGGCCAGAGACAGTGAGGGTGATACGGCGAGCGTTTCGGTGCGGATTACGATAAATCCGGTATCGGGTTCATGATGAGTGATATGAGGAAATTCCTGCCCCTGCTGGTGCTTTACTTTGCGGTTGTACTGGCACTCGGCTCAAACAGTTTATGGGCGGATGAGTCCCATTATGTGATGTTTGCGACAAATCTCTCGCACGGTTATTATTCGCCGCGGGATGATGTGAACCTGTGGTACGGCCCGGGATATCCGCTTGTCCTTCTGCCTTTTGTCCTGTTGAATCTCCCGTGGCTGGCCGCAAAACTGCTCAATCCGCTGTTTCTTTTCATGGCGGTTGTTTATTTCCACAGGACGCTGCGCCTTTATATGCGGGAGAGACAGTCACTGTTCTTTTCATATGCTCTCGGGCTATATTATCCGTTTTTGAGATATATTTATTACCTGATGACGGAGACATTAGCCGTTTTTCTGGTATGTGGATTCATATTCCATTTCTGCAAGCTGTATCATGACGGCAAAAGATCATCCCGCCTGCATCTTCCCGCGGCATCTTTTTACCTGGGATACCTGGCGCTTACAAAGGTGTTTTTCGGATATGTGATCATGACCGGATTGCTGCTTTTTCTTTGTCTGTATCTTCTGTATCTATGGAAAAAGAAAGACATGATCAGGAAGTCTCTGGCGGTTTACCTGCTGGCGCTTTTTTTCTGTACCCCGTACCTGCTTTATACGTATTCGCTGACAGGCAAGATTTTTTACTGGGGTGATTCCGGCGGCATGTCCCTGTATTGGATGTCCACCCCGTACGAGAATGAGCTGGGTGACTGGCAGTGGATGGGGTCGATGCTTGAACATCCGGATGTGTATAAAAAACAGATGGAGTTTGACCGCAGGCTGTCGAAACTACCGCGTGTTCAGCGGGATGAGGCTTATAAAAGACAGGCAGTTAAAAATATCGTCAATCATCCCCTGAAATATTTCAAAAACTGGCTGGCCAATATCGGCCGCCTGCTGTTTAATTATCCATATTCCTATACTTCCCAGAAGGTGTCAACCTATTTTTATATTATCCCCAACATGTTCCTGGTGGTTTTCGGAGTTGCCTGCATTTATCCTGCCTGCCTGCGCCGTAGACTGATTCCCGGGGAGATATACGGAGTGATCGGATTCGGCCTGATTGCCTTTGGAGGCAGTTCACTGTTGAGTGCTTACAACCGCCAGTTCTGGCCCCTTGTCCCAGTGGTTATACTCTGGATAGCGATTGTGTCGACGCGGGTTGTCAGAATCGAGCTGAGACAGTGAAGGTTTTTATATTGCCGCATTACCTGGTTGTAAAGCTTCTGACTTCGCTCTCTGTTATGCCCCTGTTCCCGTCATCGGCAAGCACCTTCCAGTAATATGTAGTTGCGGGTTTTAAACCGGATACCGTCCGGATGATTTCATTGCCGTCCGCCGCGGGTGTGGTTTCACCACCACCACCGCCGCTGCTGCTGCCGCAGGAGACCAGGAACAGTGAAGCCGCCATAATTATCACCAGCAGGAGAGCGGTCTTTTTTTTGCCTCTCATACCGCCTGCAAGCACAATGCCGAACACAAGAAGTCCCGAGCCGGTTCCTGCATAATAAAGCATATTCGCGTTGTTTATGAGAGATGCCGTATTTTCACTTGTAATACACCCTGATGTGTCGCACACATAAAGCGTGTAAGTCACGGCATCACCGTCAGGATCGGTACTTTTCAGCCACCTGAATTCAACGGTCGTTTCCAGGCCTGTCCGGCCGTCTGCCGGTGAGACAAGCTGTGGTTTTGAGGGCGGGCTGTTGTCCGAGTATCTCTGGAAACCGTCGTAAAGGGCGACAATCCTGCCCGTGTATCTGTAGCCCAGGATGAGATCATTGATACCATCGCCCGATATGTCACCTCCGATGATGTCTCTTAAGTCACCTCTGCTGCTGCCGTTCTCATCAATTCTGTTGTCCGCGCTGTAAACAGTTAAATCAGCCGGCGTGTCGGCAAGATTTATTGTCTGTGGCAAATCAGGGCTTCCATAAATCACATAAGCTGCCCCCGAATCTGTTTTGTCACCGTTTTCCACGTCGCCGCGCGGGGCTATGATTAAAATATCATCTATACCGTCATTGCTTATGTCGCTTGCGTAAACCTTCAGGCCCAGATTATCACCGGCATCAGCACCTGTTATCGTGATACCGGCATCTGTTGTCTCCAGCGTCCCTGAAGGAAATGACGAAGAGCCGAAAAATACAAATACCCTGCCGGCCCCCCCCGCCGCATCTTCTGCGCCTGCGATAATATCATCAATGCCGTCATTATTGACATCTCCAATGGCTACTCTGCTCAGCCTGTCACCTTTCGCCGCCCCCAGGATTACAGTATCAGGCGTGAAATAGTTCAGATCAATTGTGCCTGAATAATCACCTATATCATTGATTATCAATATCCTGCCTTCGTTGCTGGACCTGTCCGCTGCCGGATTTCTGTCTCCTGCCCAGACGCCGATGACAAGGTCAACCCGTCCGTCATTGTATATGTCGCCTGTTCCTATGGTCGCCTGCGTGCCCAGCTTGTCATACTTTCCGCCGTAGATGGAAATATCGGCGGTGTCGCCCGAGCCGAGATCCAGGACACCTGAAAGCTCAGTGTAACCTTTGATTATGTGTATCTCCCCGTCCCAGTCCCTTTTACCATCGTTAAATAATCTGTCTGCGCTTAAGGCGCCTATTATCAGGTCAGCGATATGATCGCCGTTTATGTCCGAGGCATGGACCGTCTGGCCGAACCGGTCCCCCGGGTCTTTTCCATAGACAGTATAATCCGCATCTGTTTTAAGATCCACGGCGGACGGCAGTGACCTGCCGCCGAAGACAACGTAAACGGCGCCGCTTTTATCATCCGGCGTGACATTCTGATCGTCAACGGGTGGCGCAGGGGCACCGATAATAATATCGTCAAATCCGTCGCCGTTTATGTCGCCGGTGGTGATGTATTCTCCGGTCATATCCCCGCTGTCGACACCCTTAATGACCACGTCGGCCTCATCAAGTGTGCGGTTGGCGGTGAACCCGCCGTAAAACAGGTAAACGGCCCCGGCCTTTAGAAATGTTAATCGCTTGTAATGCTCGAAATAAAGGTTGTCTATCTTGATGTCACCTGCTGTGCCGCCCCAGAAGGTTATCACTATATTCTTTACATTATTCTCGTCAGGTGAACCGATTTTTGAAAAATCCGATAGTCTTACATCAATTTTTGTCCATTCTCCATCCTTTAACGGCAGATTATAGTCATACTCGAGACGGTTTGCATAGCCGGGAGCCCAGATTTTTATTTTTTTAAGCCGCTCATTACTGTCTCCTGCATAAACCTGCATGTGCAGGACATCTCTTACAAAGTCTAATTTTACAGGGTTTAAAAAAGAGAGTTTCATAAACACCGTTCCCGTCTTTGTCCTGGTGGTGCTTATACTGCTGCCGGTGATGCTTGTGTTATAATCGCTCGTAACCGGAAGAACCTCTTCTATTATTTTATTATCAACTTTCTTCTTTAACCACGCGCTCCATAAGGAAAGCGCACTTTCCTCCGTCCACTCATCCTGATCTGAGGGAAGGTAGATCAATTTGTATCTTGTAATATCAGCATAAAGTGATGAAACTATCAGGTCATTGACACCGTCACCGTTAATATCCCCGACCGCCGAACCGCCCAGATGGCCGAGGCAGCATCCGCTGTACCACGTATCTGCTCCGGAAGTAATATGTATATTCTGGTCATCATCGGTTATGGTTATGGATTCGGCTGCTTCACCTGTTTTAACCAGCAGCAGTAAGAAAATTATTAAAACAGACCAGATTAATTTCCGGCAGCGGGATGAACGGATTACACGGCAGACCCAGTTATATAACATCTCTTTCCTCCGGACAGTATATAGACCCTTCCGCAAATGAGAGCCATACTCCTCATGCTTCAGGGCATTTAAACGGCGACTATACAGTTTTTTTTATGAATACGGTAACCGGTAGCAGAATGCTTTATTAAGAAATTATAGTTGGTTTCAGACAGATATGTCAAATTTTGTTAAAAGAATGCAAGAATTTTATAAAGTTTCTTTACACTCCTTTGGCCTCATGCACAGTTATGATTCTTAAAACAATGTGTAAATAAACGGAGCCACGGCTGAACCCTCGGTAAATATAATCAGGGCCCCCAGCAACGCCATAAAGATAATAATCGGCGCCAGCCACCATTTTTTTCTTACCCTCAGGAATTCCCAGAATTCCGATATGATCGCCATCTTGCTCATTGAGTCGCCTCCTTGCCTGTTTACCTTACAGTGGCATAAAATACTCCCGACGGGGCAGAGGAGTCTGCCGGTTTATGCAACATTAAGGTTTATTCAGAATTGCCTTTCATAGCTGCTCTTACTGAATTTTTCAGGTTTTCTGTAATGCCAGTAGCTTGGCTTTGATTTGTCCATTTTCGTATCAAGGAAATCCTTGCCGAACAGCCTTCCCAGAAGGCCGATCAGGCTGAATCCGAGGTAAAAGAGTATGCTCAGGATAACCCTTGTCATGAACCAGCCCATTACCACCGCGAGGGACATCCATGCCTTCTGAAAGGGCTTCAGTACAGCGGGCAGGGTCAGACCTGCAATGATTAATACCGCAGATATGACAAGGAAATATGAATAGTAGTCCTTCCCGCGCCAGAAGAGCAACCCGCCCAGCAGGCCGAGGACAATGCCTACACTGAGCCCGAATTTCCTGAGGTCGCTCTTTTCACTTCTGATATTTCTGATCTCTTCAAGCATGTTTTTTTCTAATCCAGTTCAAATTCCTTCTGCCAGTCCGTATCGTTTTCAAGGGGTCTCTGGTCCTTTTTGTCCAGCAGGCAGTCGCCGAGCATCAGGTAATCCATATTTGTCCGCATGAAGCAGAGGTAAGCATCCGCCGGGGTGCACACTATAGGTTCCCCCCTCACATTAAATGAAGTGTTGATAATTACAGGGCAGCCGTATTTTTCATCAAGCTTTGCTATCATTTTATGATATAGTGGGTTTGTCTCCCTGTCAACAGTCTGGATCCTCGCAGAGTAATCCACGTGTGTGACGGCCGGCAGGTCCGAGCGTACTACGTAGAGTTTTTCAAGCCCGAAGAGCCTCTTTTCTTCATCCGTCATCTCCTTGCGGATGTCTTTTTTTACCGGAGCCACAAGTAGCATGTACGGACTTTCCCTGTCTATCTCGAAAAAGTCGGATACCCTCTCTTTTATGACCGACGGTGCAAACGGCCTGAAGCTCTCGCGAAATTTTATCTTCAGGTTCATTATCTCCTGCATCTTTGGAGAGCGTGCGTCTCCTATGATCGAGCGGGCGCCGAGCGCCCTGGGCCCGAACTCCATCCTGCCCTGAAACCAGCCGATCACCTTTCCATCTGCGATTAAATCAGCGACCCTGCCTGGTATGTCTTCCTCCTTCAGACGGGTGAAGGGTATGTTGTTTTTATTCAGATAATCGGCAATGCTGTCATTGCTGAATTCAGGTCCGAGATATGAGCCGTGCTGCGAGTCTTTTTTGCCGTCCGCATGCCTCGTGTTTCCCAGGTACTGGTACCATGCAAACAGGGCGGCCCCTAATGCCCCGCCTGCATCTCCGGCGGCAGGCTGTATCCATATGTTCTCAAAAGGCCCCTCGCGCAGTATTCTGCCGTTGCCCACACAATTAAGGGCCACCCCTCCCGCGAGGCAGAGATTTTTCTGCCCTGTCTCCTTGTGGACATGGCGGCTCATGCGCAGCATCACTTCCTCGGTTACCTCCTGCACTGAACGCGCAAGGTCCATTTCTCTCTGGGTCAACTCCGCCTCGGGCTTCCGGGGAGGACCGCCGAACAGTTTTTCGAACTTGCCGTTGGTCATCCTCAGGCCCGCACAGTAGTCGAAATACTCCATGTTCATCCTGAAAGAACCGTCCTCCTTCAGGTCTATCAGCTCTTTCAGTATCAGGTCTTTGTATCTGGGTTCGCCGTAGGGCGCCAGACCCATTACCTTGTATTCACCGGAGTTGACTTTAAAGCCCGTATAATATGTGAAGGCGGAATAGAGCAGTCCCAGGGAGTGCGGAAAATGGATATCAGCAATGATCTCTATCCTGTTGCCCTTTCCGGTACCATAACTTGTGGTCGTCCATTCACCGACACCATCTATGGTAAGGAAGGCGGCCTCCTGAAACGGAGACGGAAAGAAGGCGGATGCAGCGTGTGATTCATGATGTTCGGGAAAGATGATCTTTCCCTCGTATCCGAGCTCTTTTCTCAATAGTTCCTTCATCCAGAGCTTCTGTTTTATCCATACCGGCATTGCCTTGATAAACGACCGGATTCCTGAAGGTGCAAAGGCGAGGTATGTTGACAGTATGCGTTCGAACTTGATAAAGGGCTTGTCGTAAAAGGCAACGTAATCCAGGTCATCCACCTTCAATCCCCGTTCCTTCAAAGAATAATCAATGGCGTTTTTCGGAAAGGAGGAATCATGTTTTTTTCGGGTAAAACGCTCCTCCTGTGCTGCAAACGTGATCCTGCCGTCCTGAACCATGCAGGCGGCGCTGTCATGATAAAAAGCCGATATACCGAGAATATTCATCTTACAGCCTGCTTATCCTTACATAGTGGCATAAAATACCGCCGGCGGGGCAGAGGAGTCTGCCGGAAAAGTTTTATCTGCGATACCTTCAGGAAATATTCCGCACGGCAACCGCCCGTGGGTCGTGTCCGTTGTCCGTGACCGTAAAAGACAAAAAAACAAAAAACGGACACGGTTAACTGACACGGAGAACGGCCTTTTTTCCGTTATTTCCTGCAACAAAAACATTTTCCAATATCTTATCGCTTTATAAAAGTTTTCCGGCAGACTCCTCTGCCCGTTCATGCAACATTAAGGTTGTTTTTCAACTGCCCCGAAGAGATAGTCTTCGGACTCCGGCGCAAGCCCTGCGCTGAATTCTTTGATAAACTGCCTCGCGAGAATCAGGGCACTTTCTATTTCATTTTCCCTTGCGGGTATATCCATCCGCACCATGAGGCCGACCCTCTTTTTATTAAACAGCGAAAAATACAACTGCTTTAATTTCTGCTCTATCCACTTGTTTACTATTTTTTTGTCTATGACTATCCAGTAAAAACTCAGAAAACTCTCATTTCCCCTTTCTGTATACAGTGTGCGCGCGGTGATGACACGGCCTCCTCCGATATTGAATTCGGTATCATCAAGCTCCCTCAGCTTAAAACCCGCACTTGTATAACATACATTCGGATGGTGAAAATTGCCTGCATCAAGAATGATAAGCAGGAGTGTCCGCCCGCTGCCGTTTACATACTGGTATGTCTTGAGGTCGCTGATAAAACCAAATCTGGAGGCCTCCAGGTCAAGATTCAGGTCCGCTGTTATGTCCCTGCCCCGCCAGCCGTCAAATTCAGCCGGTATCTTAAGGGCGGAGACAAAGCCCGTACCCTTGTATTTCGGCCTCTTGTAAGTGAAGCTCAGTATCATGGCGGTTGCAAGAAGTATTATGACTATCCAGAACTTAAAAGGTTTCATAGCCTAACCGTATGACCTGCGGCCTGAATACAGCCTGTCAAGTATCGCCTCCACTCCCATTAATCCGGAAATGGTGATTATAAATATCATGATTCCGCTGAAATTATGGAAAAAACCCTGTCCCGCCTCTCTTCACCGAAATAAAAGGTTATCAGACAAAGCGTGATCACACGGATGAGATTGCCCAGCAGCGCGGCAGGGATTATGAACGCTGTAAGGATGAGTTTCTTGCCCAGAGTGCCTTTGATTATATACACGTAGACCAGCACCAGTGAGAACATGGTTATAAGCGACCGGAAGCCGCTGCACGGCTGTCCCATGAATATATCATTGTATCCGATGGTCAGCAGGAGGCCCTTTCTCGTAATGGGGTAATCAAAGAATCTCAGTATTGTCTCCGTGGCGGCCGATATACCGTAGCGCATGGGCAGGGTGATGCTGTCCAGAATGCCGAACGGCGGTGGCACCAGGAGCAGGAGATAGAGAATGGGAAAGGACAGCGCCTTTGCAACGCCGGTTCCGTAGAGAAACAGGAGGAGGCCGAACAACACGGGTATCAGCGAAAGGGTGGATATGAACAGGTAATCCTGCCGCCATCCTATGATAAACATTAATATGCCCGGAACAAGCAGGAAAAGACTCAGAAGGTTTCCGCTGCCCGCGCCGCTCCTGCCGGCAAGTTCTTTCAGCGCTTCCTTTTTGCGCAATGTAAGCCACAGCGATATGGGAAGGATAAAATAAGCGTGTGTATAGTCGACCTTATCCCAGCGAAAGCTGTAAAGATTGAAAAAAACCGGCGCATACATCGCCGCCGTCATTATCCAGACCAGATAGTGGGCGATTTTTATTTTCATAGAATGTCGTTAGAATGCAGCCTGAAATATCACATTAAAAAGGAAGGGGATTTTCCTTCTTTTTTTATTATATTTTATTATACATAAATTTAAAACTAAAATCGTTAAGTTTTTGTGCCTGCAAAAACCTCTGTTTTTTCCTGCTCCTGCCGGGGGTGTTGGAAAGGAGCAAACAGGGTAGGGCGGTGAATTGCCTGTGTTGTGATATTCTATAGAACATATGACCGAGCGCGAATCCGGAATCGAAGGCCGCAAGGAGGATAACCTCACGGCAGGGGCGAGGGGCGGAGCAGTTGCATTCGTATTAAAGACATCCTCCACACTGCTGAGCTTTTTAAACCAGGTCATACTTGCAAGAATTCTGGGCGCCGGGGGGCTCGGGGAGGTCCTGCTGGCCCTGAGCGTGATAAATATATCCGCGATGCTTGCAAAGTTCGGCATGGAAGGCGCTATGATGCGCTTCATTCCCCTGTATATTGAAAAAGGAGACCAGGCACGCCTTAAGGGAACGATATACTTCGCCCTTAGGTTCTGCCTCATGCTCTCTGCATTCTTTGTGTTTCTCGTGTGGCTGTCCTCGGGGTTTATCTCCACCTCGGTTTTCCATTCAAAGGGGCTTCTGAAGCTGCT
>JAADFS010000314.1 GCA_013152795.1 Deferribacteres bacterium | reverse complement strand
GATGCGGAGTTCTCCACCATGGACGAGTGCTGCGAGCACGCCGAGAAGGAGCACAAGATATCCAAGGACCAGTGCGACATGGCGTGCGAGTAAAGGCTGGCTTTCTGCCAGCTTTTCTTTTTCTATTTTTTTATGCCCAGCAGCGTCTGGGACCAGTTTTGACAAATCCGAAAACGAAATACTTATAAACCTTTGTGGATAGAACTAGGGCAGTAGGGAATATTCGGCAGGGGAAGTGATGGGAAGTGACCAAGGTCGAGATACCAGAGAGCCTATACGCTGAGATTGAGGGAAGGGTGAAGGAGAGCAGCGAATTCGAGAGCGTGGAGGAGTACATAACCTTCGTTCTGGAGGAGATATTGAAGGACGAGGAGGAACCGGAAGAGCATACATTAAGCGAGGAAGACGAGGAGAAGGTAAAGGAGCGGTTGAGGGGGCTAGGGTATCTTTAGGTGAGAATTGCATGGATAAGGTAAGCATCGTAATCCCAGCCCTCAACGAAGGAGGAGTTGTGCAGAGCATCCCATGCGGGGAGGGTAGCAAAAGGACCAGGGTCCGTGGAGGGGGGTCATAGGTTGCTTGCAGTTATCCTTGCAGGGGGGTCCGGGACGCGCCTCTGGCCTTTGAGCAGGGAGCGCTATCCAAAACAGTTTTTGGCCCTAAACGGCAGTGAGAGTCTGCTGAGGCAGGCCGTCACAAGGGCCCTTGAGCACTGTGAGGATGTGATTGTTTCTACTCATAAGGACCAGTATTTCTATGTCAGGGACGAGCTCGGGGGGCTGGTACCGGAGGAGAATATCATCAAAGAGCCCTGCCGGCGCAATACCGGTCCTGCCATCGCCCTTGCCACCCTCTACATAAGGGAGAACTTCGGGGACAGGAGTTTCCTGGTCATGCCAAGCGACCACATCCTTGGGGGCGACTTCTTCTCCCTCGCAGAAAAGGCGGAAGGGCTTTCAAAGGAGCGCCTTGTCACATTCGGGGCGAGGCCGGGTTTCGCTGCAACCGGCTACGGCTATATCAAACCGGGCAGGTCTTTGGAACACGGCTGGGAGGTGGAGCGCTTCACCGAAAAACCCACACGTAAAATGGCAGGGAAGCTCATCGAGGAAGGCTGTCTGTGGAACACGGGCATCTTTCTTTTTGATTCCGGACTCCTCACAGAGGAGTTCAAAAACTGTGCGCCGGAGATATCGGACGGCATGCGCAACTTTGCCGCGTTTCTGGATGGCTACGGGGAGATGCCGGATACCTCCATCGACTATGCCGTCATGGAGAAATCTTCCCGGGTTGCGGTGGTGGAATACTCCGGGCAGTGGCGGGACATCGGCTCCTGGAGGAGTGTTTATGAGATTGCGAAAAAGGATGATAAGGGCAACGCAATCACAGGGGGGGCCATCACCGTGGACACCTCGTCCTGCTTTATCTACGGCGGGGAGCGCCTGATTGCCACTATCGGTGTGAAGAACCTGGCCATAGTGGACACAAAGGATGCCCTTCTTGTGGCGGATGCAAGCCAGAGCCAGAGGGTAAAGGAGATATCCCAGATGCTAAAGGAGCAGGGAAGGGACGAGGCCATCGTGCACAGGACGGTCCACAAGCCCTGGGGATACTACACCACCCTCGAGGAGGGCGAGAGGTACAAGGTGAAGCGCCTCTGCATCTACCCCGGGAGGAGCATCTCTCTCCAGAAGCACCACCACCGGGCCGAGCAATTGTTGTCAAGGGTACCGCCAGGGTCACAAGAGACGGCGAGGTGCACCTTGTCCACGAGAACGAGAGCATCTATGTCCCGAAGACAGTCAAACACCGCCTGGAAAACCCCGGCAGGGTCAACCTCCATATAATCGAGACCCAGACAGGGGAGTATCTGGAAGAGGACGACATCGAGCGCTTTGAAGACGAGTACGGGAGGACGTGAGGTGACAAAGATACCAGAGGCGATGGCCAAGGTAAGCATTGTAATCCCAGCCCTCAACGAAGGAGGGGTTGTAGGCAAGACAGTCCGGAGTATACCAAAAGAAGAGTTAAGGAAACTTGGCCTTGAAACCGAAGTCCTTGTTGTGGACAACGCCAGCGAGGACAATACCGCAAAAGAGGCAGAGGAAGCTGGAGCGAGGGTTGTTTATGAACCTGTGAGGGGCTACGGCTCTGCGTACCGGCGGGGCTTGAGGGAAGCTACAGGGGATATTATTGTGATGGGTGATGCCGACGGCACCTATCCGCTGGAAAGGGCCCACGAGTTCATCCAGCCGATGCTCAATGACGGTGTTGATTTCGTCATAGGCACCCGCCTTAAAGGCGACATTCAAGACGGCGCCATGCCCTGGCTCCACCGCTACATCGGCAATCCTTTCCTGACCTTTGTGGGTAACCTCCTGTTCAAGACCAACATCTCTGATTTCCACTGCGGTATGCGTGCCTTCACCCGGGAGGCTTTGAACAAGATGAATCTCCACACAACAGGCATGGAGTTCGCCACCGAGATGATAGTGGAGGCAGGGAGAAAGAAACTTCGGATAGAAGAGATTCCGATAGAGTACCGCCCCAGGGGGGGCGGCAAGGCCAAGCTCAATTCTTTCAGGGACGGCTGGCGCCACCTGCGTTTCATGCTAATGTACAGCCCGGACTATCTTTTCATGCTACCTGGCGCATTGTTCTTCACCTTTGGGTTGGTCCTCATGCTCATGTTGCTCGGCGGCCCTGTTTCCATCGGCGGAATCAGCTTGGATATCCATCCCATGGTCCTCGGCAGCCTCCTTACCCTTCTCGGTCTCAATATCCTCCTCCTCGGCCTGTGGGCCAAGATATTCGCCATCGAAGAGGGGTTCATAGAGAGAGACAGAGGAGTTTCTGCGTTCCTGCGCTATTTCCAGCTGGAAAAGGGTCTCATCCTCGGCCTCCTGATATTCCTGGCCGGCTTTGTTCTAAATTTTGACATACTGTACAAATGGTATGCAACCGGGTTCTCCGGTCCCCTCCCAACCCTGCGCATCGCAATATTTGCATCAACCCTAATCATAATGGGCGTTCAGATAATCTTCTCATCATGGTTCACGGGCCTGATGGGAATAGAGAGGCACGGAAAATGAAAATTGCATTTGTTTATGATGCGATTTATCCGTTTGTGAAAGGTGGTGCCGAGAAACGTATATGGGAGATTTCAAAAAGACTTGCTTATAGGGGTCATGAAGTTCATATTTTTGGGCTGAAGTGGTGGGAGGGTGATGCAACTTTAGTAAAAGAGGGTGTTCATCTACATGGTGTTGGTAAAGCTCAATTGTATACTAAAGATGGTCGAAGATCAATATATGAAGCTTTATATTTCTCTTATAAAGTCTTACCTCCCTTGTTAAAACAAAATTTTGATGTGATTGATTGTAGTGAATTTCCATATTTTTCTTGTTATTCGGCAAAAATTGCTTCCTGGAAGAATAAGATACCTCTGATAATAACATGGCATGAAGTATGGGGTGATTATTGGTATAATTATTTAGGTTGGAGAGGATTTTTTGGAAAAATAATAGAAAAATCTGTTATTAAATTACCCGATAAAATTTTTGCGGTTTCAAGCCAAACAAAAAAAGATTTAACAAAAGCTGGTGCAGAGCCCTCAAAAGTGGAAGTAGTGCCTA
>JAADFS010000313.1 GCA_013152795.1 Deferribacteres bacterium | reverse complement strand
TTCATCCTCTTGTATCTCGTGATCACATCGCCTATTACATAGTTTCTCACATGCCCCATGTGTATCTTGCCCGAGGGGTACGGGAACATCTCGAGGCAGTAGAATTTCGGGAGAGAGGGGTCTTCCCTGACCGCAAACAGCCTTTCCTCATCCCAGTATTTCTGCCACTTCTTCTCTATTTCCTGTGCATTGTATTTCTCTTCCATGGTAATGCCTCCGGTTATCTGAAATTGCTATTTTAACATAATTCAGTCTCTTAATAGCTACAGGGCGACCGGCCTCTTGATTCTGCCTGTTTATGCAACCGTAAGGTTAAGATTAATGGAGAGTTTTGGGAGGGGCCGGAACTTCTCTCAGAAGCTCGTGGTGAGTTTCATTACTGTTGAAAGCCCGGTAAAGTCGCGTGCATCGCGGGTCTCGGGGAAGTTGGTCTCTTCATCGTGCATGACAAACCCTTTGACATTCACTTCATACCGGAGATTGCGGCATATCCTCCTGCTGACACCGAGGCCGAGCTCCGCCTTCCCCCTGGCACCTACAAAGCGTGATGAACCCTCGGGATAGTCGTTGTCCGTGATGTACAGCCCCCTGAGGGAGGCATTCAGCGCGGTCTTGTCGTTTAAAAGATATGCCAGATCGCCTGCGAACTCCCGGCCGTGGCCGTTGCTGTCTTCTGTGAAGAGGCCGCCGCTCGTTTCCTGGAATTTGCTCTTGTCCCTCAGGACAGTCTTGACTGTAAGGCCTGCATTCCATCTTGTCCGGTCATAATAGAGACCGGCCCCAAAGAGATAATGCCTCCCGGGCTGGGCGAAGTCTTCCCCTTCCACCGTGTCTTTGCCGTACCACGCGTAAGCGCCGAAGAAACGGCTGTTCCATGCCGGTGAGAAATAGTACCGGACCTCGACCGTTGCATTGACGACATCGCCCGGGTCGTAATCCTGCACGTTTCTGCTGAAATCATACTCTCCCCGCCAGAGGTAACCGACACCCAGGCCTGCTGTCCATACGCCCCAGTCCCTGACCACGGACACGGTCGGGTTGACATTGAACCCCTCACCGAATGTGTTGATGGATATAAGGTCAGGGTCCATAATCAGGGCCAGTTCCTCCTGCACGAAATCGGTCTTGCCTGTCGGCAGATTAAGATCCAGCCCTATGAGCATGTCCACAGGCATCCTGTCCGTTATCGCATAGGAAAAGTTGACCTTTGTGTCGAGGAGATGCGACAACGTCCGGTTTTCCCCATGGGACGGCTCGACATGTGTGCTGGCATAACCGGCCAGCAGGCTTAATGAATAATCGCCCTGCCGGGCCTCGATTTTAACGGGGATATGCGCCTGCACGGCCTTGCTGTCCTTGTCGTCTTTCCACCAGTCAAGCTGAAAACCGGTCTGAAGGCTCAGGTCGTATGCAGCAGCCGTCTTAACATTTAAGAAAATATATACGGCGCCTAAGAGCAGTATGAACATGTATGCCAGAGTCTTTTGTCTCATGATAGTCCTTCCCTGACCGCCGCCTAACACGGGGAGGCCGCCTGTGTGCTGCCTGTATAGTCGACACTGCCGGAACCGGAATTGCAGATATCCTCTCCCGATAAACTGCACGTACCAGATATCTCGGAAGGCGTACTGTTGTCCCACTGGTTGCTGCGTGCATTGATATTGCCCGCCGTGGTATTCAGCAGGTCGACACCGGTGTTGCAGCTAAGTATATTGTTGTTGATCACGGGCGCGCTGCTGTTGACAATATATATTCCGTACCGGTTGTCGGTTATTGTGTTGCCTGTTACAGACGGATTGCTGCTGTTCAGCACGTATATGCCGTAGGAGTTTCCCGTGATCGTATTGTTGGTGATGGAGGGGCTGCCGCTGCTGACGATTATTCCACTGCCTCCGACTTCTCCCTGCTGGAAATTCCTGATAGTCGAGTTGCTCACCGTGGAGTCAGCCGACAGCGATATACCGCTGATATCGTAGCCCGCGCCCTCTATCAGGCAGTCATTTACGGTTATTGCCGCGCCGTTGTCGTATATTGCAGCACTGGCGGTGTTGATGCTGAGCCTGCATCCTTCCACAGAGGCGCCTGCCGCGCCCTCTATTATTGTACCCCCTCCGCTGATTATCGTGGAATATTCATCCCCCCGGCACTTGAGTGATGTGCCCTGTTTCAGGGTCAGGGGGAATCTCTCACCTGCAGCGCTGTCATATGTCCCGGCCTCTACGCATATCTCCTCATCGCCGTCTGTCTGCGTAAGGGCATAAGTAATGGTCCTGCACGGCGTATCGGGATTGGAACAGTCCGTATCATCGGCGCCTGTATTTACATCGACGTAGAGACGGCAGGTGGTTGTTGCGGAGAGATTGATCGTGATTGTGAGGGCCTTTCCGTCAAGGTCAACCCATGTCTCGCCCCTGTAAAGCACGGTGCCTGATGCTGTCATGGCCTCCAGCACTATATGCCTGTCAGGCCCGTTCAGTATATCGAGTGTCACAGTGATTGAGCTCTCTCCGGCAACCTGTACGATCTTCTCGACAGTAGCCATGTCATCGGCTGAGACCGTTATCCTGATACTGGCGACAGCGGACGGTATGGCGGATGTTGTACTTACCGCGCCTGCAATGCCTGTCTTTCCGACGGTTATCGTCACAGCGGTTGTGCCCGCCGTATCGCCTGACAGGCCGCCGCAGCCCGCGGTGAGTAAGAATATCGCAAGGGCAGGTATCATCAGTATCTTTTTCATAAGCTTCCTCTTGTGAGATGGATTCATCACTATTACTGCTCCGGGAAAGTAATGTCGATCCCCACCGGCACCGGCGTATCTTCAGGCCTGCCCGCCCTTTTGACCGGAGATTCCGGTGTCAACTGATCCGTCAGGGAAGTGCTGTCCCTTAATGACTGCAGGAGCCTGGTGCTCCTCTTTGCGGCGGTAACAAGGCCGAGCGTCTTCAGTTCCCTCAGGGCGTCTCCGGCCATGCAGATATCCGGGTCGTACTTCAGAGCGCTTTCATAGAGCCGGGCCGCCTCTTCATAGTCCCCCCGGTCGCTTGCGTCAATACCCTTAAAAAAAGCAAGGAGCGCCGTGCTGCTCGTTGAACAGGGTCTTTTCAGCGCCGCCTTCTGCGCGGGGGTAAGCTCAATCTTCAGGAGTTCAACGATCCTGAAGAGGAGGTCTTTTTCCATCCTGAACAGATCATCAAGGCTGCCGCCGGCCGTGGCACCGCCGAGTATCTCCGCTGCCGGCACATCGAGAAGATTTGACTGTATCCTGAGAGGAGCCGTACCGCCCTCCCTGAGTATATCGCCGCCCACCAGCCACCTGGCACCCAGCAGCCTTCCCACACGCGGGGCGGTATCAGGGTCGACCAGTCCCGACACGGCAAGGCCTGTCTCCTCGGTCAGGGCCTGAATCCTGGCCCTTTCGATCACCTGTATGCCTTCAATGCCGGAGAGGTCGGTTATGAGCATGAGGGCCATGCCCTTCTGCACGGGGTCCAGCTCCGGCCGGCCGGTTTTATTACTGAAATACAGGACGGCCGCTGTATTCCGCCCCTGAAGCGCCTGGAGCGCCTTTTCTTCCTTCAGCGCTTCCCTGGCCCACTGCCTCAGTTCTTCCGTAACCACCTGGCCTCCTGAGGCCGCGGCTGAAAATACCGACAGGAAAAGTACAAGTGCAAACAAATGGCAGAGACAGTATCTTTTCATTTTAAGCACGTGAAGTATTCAAATTCCCCGAACGGCACAGGGAAGCCGGGATAAACCGGGATTTCGGTGCCGGACCCCCTTCCGGCTGTTTATATTCAAACCGCTGGTAACAGAAATTTCCGCAGCAGGACGATATGCTATACAGTCTGATAGAATTACAGTTTATATCATCTTTTTTTCAGTATTGTCAAATAAAAAATTATTATAACCTTAAAATAATCGTGGGTCGTGCCCGTTGTGCGTGCCCGTAAAAGACAAAAAACTTTGAAGTTCCAAGGGTGCAGTTGTCAGGGTCTCCCCTGCTTTTTGACAGTCGATAGGGCATTGGCCAGCCGTACATAGTCGGCTACGCTCAGGTTTTCCGGCCTGAGGGTCGGGTCGATGCCGCTTTCCGTTAATGCCTCTCTTATCCCTTCAAACGCCCTCAGGCTGTTTGCTATCATCTTCCTCCTGCCCGAGAAGGCGGTCTTTACGAGTTTCATGAGGAGTGCCTCATCCTTTACTTCAAAAACCGGAGCGGGATGCACCCTGAAATGCACAAGGGCCGAGTCCACCTCAGGCGGCGGGGAAAATGCCTTTCTTGAGACAGTGAATTTCAGGGCCGGCTCTGTATATAACTGCACGGATATTGAGAGCGCCCCGTATTCCCTTGTGCCGGCAGAGGCGACGATTCTCCTTGCAACCTCCTTCTGAAGCAGCAGGGTCATGGAGGGGATTTTTTCCCTGTATTGAAGCAGCCTGAAGATAAGGGGGGTGGTTATGTTATAAGGTATGTTGGCGACAACCCTGAATGTGCCCTCAATCGTCTCATAGGGAAATGAGAGGGCGTCCGCTGTTATAATCTCGACATTTTCACGTGCCGCGAGATTCTCTCTCAGCCTTTCTATCAGCCTCCTGTCTATCTCAATGGCTATGACCCTGCCGGCGCGTTCAGATAAAAACCTCGTCAGCGTCCCGAGCCCCGGACCTATCTCCACGACCGTGTCCTCCGGTGTTATGCCGCTGCTGTCGATTATCCTCCCGAGGATATTGGGATCAAAAAGGAAATGCTGGCCCAACGGTCTTTTCATCCATCCCGGCCCCGGCCTTGCCGCCATACAGGGCACTCACACCTCATGTATCTCCCCTGTATGTGTAAAGACGATAAAGGATTTTACGTGTTTTGTACCGAACAGCCGCGCGGCGGCCTTTTTGTATATATCAAGCTGCGCCGCGTATTGCCTCAGGAGATAGGGCAGCTCTTTGTCTGCTGCGGGGAAGGTCTTGTAATCGTATATCCTGCATGTATCGCCGTGCATTATTATCCTGTCGATCCTTCCCGTATAGACAGTGCCTCCATGCTCCAGTATAAACGGAAGCTCGGTGAATGCATCTTCACGGGGCATGATGACCTCCTGCCATATGCCCCTGTGTTTCAGGGTTGATATGTCCCTCATGATTATCCCGGCCATCTCTTCCGCCTGTTTTCTGCGGATGCCCCTGGATGAGAGGAGCTTATCAATCCTTCTTTCTATATCATCCTCCCGGATTATGCCCTTTGATACGCCCTCGAAAACCGCATGCATCACATCACCGATGACAAGGCGGTCCCTGCCGTGCCGCCGCCTGATCTCCACGGTCTCCGTGACCGCCTTCCACGGAGCCTGCCTCTGGAATCTCAGCGGGACAACTTCCGCGGGCGCCGCCGCCGTCTCCGGGGGCTTTATTTCAGGGGCGTGCTCAAACAGCATTTTCACGTCATCCTCTGTGAGTATTGAAAGCCCCTGAATATCAGAGCCGATAACGTAGGCGTGGTCTCTTTTCTCAACGCCGAGCCCCCTTTTGAGATAGGACAGGAAGTTCCTGTCCCTGTCGCTCCAGTGGCCCATGAGAAAGAGCGCCTCCTCAGCCCTTGTGACCGCTACATAGAACAGCCTCTTCTGCTCTTCCTCCTCCTTTGCCTGGTGAATGAGGAAGTCCTCGTCCTGCCGCCGTATCGACGGCTCGGGGATGGATTTGAACAGGAACCCGCCGTCTTTTTCATATACCAGGCAGTCGCCGGTTCCCGGCGTAAACGGCTCTTCAAGCCCGGGTATGAATACAATGGGGAATTCAAGCCCCTTGGCTGCGTGAATCGTCATTATCCTTACCGCATTCATGCCCTCGGTGTTTACATTTGCCTTGGGCTCCTCTTCCCGGGTGTATGTCCTCTCAAGGAAGTCCCTTATCCTCATAAGCGACTTGCCTCTGGCCTCCTGGTCCTCAATTATCCGTATGAATTTCCTGATATTCGCCTCTCTCTGGGCTTCATGGAAATGCCTCCACGCCTTTGTGGCGACAAGGGCATCGCCGGTTAATTCCGCAACCGGTGTGTACGGCACCCGGCAGAGCCATTCCCGCAGGAGAGCCGCCGCTTCTTTCCAGGGCCCGTTTTCGAGCTTTGAAAACAGGCAGTCCCCTTCGAGGCCTACAAGGTTGATGATATCGTCTTCCCCGAAATTAAACAGGGGGCTTTTGAGAAGGATATAGAGGCTGTAGTCATCCCGCGGATTCGACAGGAAAAAGACAAGTGCCCGGAGCATGGCGACCTCGGGCTCCTGGTAAAAACCGATACCTTTCACCGCCACATACGGTATACCGAACCTTCTCAGGGCCTCTTCATATATTTCAAGATGGGTCCTTTTCCTCAACAGCACGGCCATGTCCGTGTATTTGCACGGCCTCTGCTGCCGTGTGTCCTTGTCCGCAACAGGGAAATTGCCTGCAAGCCCCCGTATTCTCATGGCAAGGAGTTCCGCCTCCCTCTGTTTCGCCTCCCTGACGGTTTCGGCCTCTCCGTGAGGCAGTATTATCTCCACACGCCCCGGGTCAGGCATGCCTGCCTTGAATGCCCTGAACGGGCTGTATGCCGTCCTCCAGGGATAACCTCCGCCGGGCTTCATGATCTCTGAAAAGACCCGGTTTGTGAATTCAACGATCACGGGGCGGCTGCGGAAATTGTCCTTGATCTCCTCAAAGCTGAACTCCTCACCGAGCCATGCGCTTAATTTCTCCCGCGCGCCGTGGAAAATCTCCACGTTCGCGCCCCTGAAAAAGTAAATGGACTGTTTCTCATCGCCGACAAAGAACATGGTGGGCCTTGTCCCCTCTTCCCTTTTCGCCCCCATGCCGGAGCGCCACTCTTCCGTTAATTTGTTGATTATCTCCCACTGGAATGTGTTGGTATCCTGGAATTCATCCACAAGTATGTGGTCTGTCTTCTCATCAAAGGCATAGAGGATATTGGCCCACTCCGGGTTTCCGGTGAGCATCCTGTATGCGAGATACTCCAGGTCACTGAAATCAAGGGCGCCCCTGCTCCTCTTCCACTCAGTGTATTTCTCCACGCATTTATTGAAGATCTCCCTTATCCTCGCGGTTCTTTCGGCGTATTCCTCAAGCTTCCGGTCCCTCCAGAAGGCATACATCCCTGCGGCCCATCCGCGGTAATCGGGCATGTTTTTAAGCAGGGGTACGGGCCTTTTGCGGGGCTCCTTCCTGTCCGTCAGAAAGAGCCTTTCCATGGAGACCATCCGGTCGGACGGATGTTTCTCAAAAAACCTGTCATAGTCCTCCACCGCCTCCCTTGCGCCCGGCCATTCCCTGAGCTCTTCGATCAATGCCCCGCCGGCGGAGGGAACATAGGGGAAGATGTCCGCCTCCAGGGAAAACGGATTCTTCTGGTAGAGGTAGTCGAGTGTCCTTTTCAGGTACTCAAGCCCCCCGAACCCCTTTTCCCCCAGGGTCTGCAGGAGAAAATCGTGCCCTTTATCACCGGTTCCGGCCTCCATCAGGACTTCATAGAGAATCTCTTCCCATACCATTCGGGAATCAACGGCGTCCTCGACCCTGTAAGCGGGATCGATTCCGGCCTCAAAGGAGAACCGCCTCAGGAGCGTTCCGCAGAAGGAATGAATCGTGGAGACACGCATCAGGGGCATCCTGTCGAGAAGGGTTGCATATAACCGCCGGTCCTCATCCTTCAGTATCCTCAGTATGCGCTGCTTCATTTCAGCGGCGGCTTTGTCGGTAAATGTAATGGCGAGGATCCTCTCTACGTCCACGCCTTTCTGAAGGAGGGCGATGTATCTCCTTGCAAGCTTTTCCGTCTTGCCGGAGCCTGCCGGTGCGGAGATGATGATGCTCTTATCTGTATCGAGGTAGCTGTCCATTGTAGGGGGGGAGAGGTTTATGTTCGCCTCACAAACTGTTGCTGACTTCCCTGATCTCCCTGAGCTTTTCAAGCGCCGCCCCTGTGTCTATGGCTGCGGAGGCCTTTTCCACGCCTTCTTTCATGTCACCGGCGCGGCCGCCGGCTACCAGCGCGGCCGCCGCATTCATGATCACGATGTCCCTCTTCGGGCCTTTTTCGCCCTCGAGTATACTCACCGTTATTTTTGCGTTCTCACCCGCGTCGCCGCCTGCAAGGTCTTCCCTGCGGGCCTTCCGCAGACCCATATCCTCAGGGCTTATGTAATAGGTGTCGATCGAGCCGTCTTTCAGCTCGGATATCTTCGTCCTGTCCGTATTGGTTATCTCATCAAGGCCGTCTTCTCCGTGCACAATGAAGGCATGCCTGACACCGAGATTGGCAAGCACCTCGGCCATGGGTCCAGTGAGTTCATCGCTGAAGACCCCGAGAACCTGCCTTTCCGCCCCTGCAGGGTTTGTCAGGGGGCCGAGTATGTTGAATACGGTCCTTATGCCCATTTCCTTTCTGGGGCCTATTGCATATTTCATCGCAGGATGAAAAAGGGGCGCAAACATGAACCCGAAGCCGGTCTCTTGCAGGCATTTCTCAACCTTCAGGGGTTCGAGGTCTATCTTTATTCCGAGTGCCTCCAGCACATCAGCGCTGCCGCAACTGCTTGAGACGGAACGGTTGCCGTGCTTTGCAACCGGCACCCCGCAGGCTGCCACAACAAGGGCGGATGTGGTGGATATATTGAATGTGCGGGACATGTCACCGCCTGTGCCGCAGGTGTCAACCGTATCCCCCGGCGCCTTTATGCGGGTCACCTTCTCCCTCATCACCCTCGCGGCGCCGGTGATCTCACCGACGGTTTCCCCCTTCATTCTCAGGGCGGTGAGGAAACAGGCGATCTGGGCATCCGTGGCCCGGCCTTCCATTATATCCCTCATGGCTTCAGCCATCTGTTCCTCTGTGAGATCCCTCTTTTCTGTCAGGAGATTAAGAGCCTCTTTAATCATTACCCCTCCCTGTCCGCCTGCCCGGTCAGGCCGGCCGTCACCGGCAGGACTGTCAAGGAAACGCTCCGCCCTTTGCAGCGCGGAGGTGTATTTCCGGACGGAAGACTATTTTATGTACCTGTATTTAATGTTTTTCATTTTGGGGAAAAGTGTATCAAAGTCAAAATCCTTTTTCCATCTCCATATCAGGGAATAGCTGCGCAGGCTCTTCAGATCCGGAATACTGTTGATTGCATCAAGGAGCAAGTGCTGTGTGATGCCTATGAGCGTGCCTGTTATCCACGGGTTCCAGTCTGTAAGCCATGCCGCTGCAGCCAACAGGCCAATCCATTCCCATCCGTGCCATATCAGTATGACCTTGTTGAACTGGCACTGGTGGCATATACGGAAAAAGTTTTTTATCTTGAAAGGCCTGCCGTTTTCCCTCAGGTAGTCGATAATATGGTCCAGGTCAATGAATATGCCTGCAATAAACGAGGACACGGCCAGCCCCCATGATTTGAACGTCATGTAAAGAATCCCGGAGATCGTTACTGTTGCAACCGCATGGTATGGAAGTTTCATCTGTTACCTCATTTTTTATAGAAAATTGCATGGTGCATTCAAACTCTCTATTTTAACATATTCACAGCAAGTTGACGGAGATATGAAAATTTACTCTCCAGCGGCATAAAGATATCGGCGTTCAGAGGGTGCAGTTGTCAGGGTGCAGGGTGCAGGAAAAACATAAAATCCCATAGCCTCAGAACCCGCAACCCGCAACCTGCAACCCGCACCTCTCCTGCCGATTTATGCAACATTAGGGTTTACTACCGGCATCCGGCCTCTGTTTCGTAATCTCATGGGCGAATACGGCAAAGGCCATTGCAACGTTGAAGGAAAGCGGCGCGCCGGTCATGGGCAGGCTGACCTTCATGTCAAGGTGCTTCTGTATGCCCGGGCGGATTCCCCTGCCTTCGGCTCCCAGCACAAGGCAGAGCGGAAAGGGAAGGGAGACCCTGTTTATGTCCTCCCCGCCCTCGACAACTGCACCCACAGCCCAGTAACCGGCCTTTCCGGCCTTTATCAGGGCGGTGGACAGATTCGTGACCATGGATACGGGTGTATAGTTTTCACCGCCGGAGGCCACGTGCAGCACCGTCTCATTGACATCACAGGAGCCATGCTGCGGGATCACCACCGCGAGGTTGCCGAAACAGGCGGCGATCCGTATGATTGAGCCCAGGTTGTGGGGGTCGTTCAGGCCGTCAAGGAATACCAGCGACATGCGTTCCCCGGCTGATTTGCCTATCAATTCCTCAAACGGGGTGTACCTGAATTTCCTGACCTCAGCTACAATCCCCTGCAGTCGGTCGGCGCGTTTAATCCTGAGCAGGTCCTTTTCACTCACGCGGTTCAGTGGGATGCCCGAGGCCTTTACCAGCTTCATAATGTGCGGGGCGTTGAAATTGTCCTGGACATATATCCTGCGGATACTGCCCGGGTCGGCCTTCAGCCGCTCCCACACAGAGTTCTTGCCGTAAAGGTACATTGAATTCTTAGCCAAGGCATCCTCCGCTTACCTTACAGTGTTGTAAAATACTGCCAGCGGGGCAGAGGGGTCTGTCGGAAAAGCTTTATCTGCGATACCTTCAGTGGTAACAGCTTAGCCCCCTCCCCCTACCCCCCTCCCAAGGGGAGGGGGACTTGTTTCTTTCTGCACCCAGAACTCAGAACTTTGAACTCTGTTCCCCGGCAGTCTCCTCTGCCTGTTCATGCAACCATTAAGATTATCATATAAGCATGGATATTGTGTAAAATATCATGTATCATGCCGGTACAGAGCATCAGCACCAACAGCATCCTTGTTGAAAACAGCCGTTTCTCCTCCGCCGGCTTTCTGTTTACAGACCCTGGTGATACCTGTGCTACGGAGTCGTTTGAGCGGCTGGGGATACTTCAGCCCGTTATCCTGTACAGGGACGCAGCCGGAGAGCTTCACCTCGTCGACGGCAGAAAGCGTATTGATTATGCAAGGCGCAGGCGGATGAAGGCTGTCAGCGCCGAGGTGCTTGATGTGAAAACCCCTGTAACGGATATCCTAACGCTGATCCTGTGTGACAGGCACGCCGAGATCGGATCAAGCATTATAAACAGGATCCTGTTCATCTGTTTTGCGCAATCATCAGGCGCCCCGGAGTCCTGGATACTTGATTCACTCTGCAGGCGGTTCGGCCTTAAGCCCTATAATGATTTCATGAGGGATTGCAGCCGGATAAATGGCCTGCCCGCGGAATTGAAACACTTCTGCCATGAAAAGCGTCTTTCCCTGAAGCACATAATCAATCTCACCCGCTATCCCGCGGATATTCTCCGGCAACTTATGCAATGGAGAAACGAACTGGCCCTGACCGCTTCAATCCTGGATGAGACCGCCTCAAACCTCAATGACTATCTGAGGGCCGATAACAAGACACTGGATGACTTCCTTTCAGAGCCTGCCGTGCGGGAAGTGATGCAGTCGGAATTAAGCCCCCGTGACAAGACCGCCAGGCTCAGGCGGCTTATACATATGAAACGCTTCCCCGTGCTTACCGCCTCAAACGCGAGGATACAGGAAACGGTCAGGAGACTGAACCTGCCTGAGGGCATATCCGTCGACTGGGATGAGACCCTTGAAAACAGGAATGTCCGTCTGAGCGTTGATATCAATGATGTGAAACAGTGGCGGCCGCTTATGGAGACACTCTCATCCGGAGAAGTCAAAAAGGCTGTTGAATCGATACTGGGGGAGCTTTAACTGCCTGTGACAATGTATGCAGACAGCCTCAACTACAGGGACGGAAAAAAAGAAATCGGCATCATACCCAAGAAGGGTGAGGCAATGGGCACATGCGCGACATTCAGCAGGAAATATATCTGCTGCCGCGTCCACGTCCTGCGAACCGTGCAGAATTGCCCGTTTGAATGCTCTTACTGCTTTCTTCAGCACTACCTGACCGACGGCCTGACAAAGGCCGTGGATGACACCGCCACCCTTATGCAGGAGGTGAAGGAAAAGATTTCCCGGCAACCCCGCAGGCTCTTCCGCATCGGCACCTGGGAACTCGGCGACAGCCTGGCGCTGGAGGAGAAAACAGGACAGGCCGCAGGGCTCGTCAGGGAATTCGCCCGGCTGGACAATGCCGTGCTGGAGTTAAAGACAAAGTCCGACTGCGTGGAGCCCATCCTGGGGCTTGAGCACAGGGGTAAGACCGTTGTCTCATGGTCACTGAATACAGGGCATGTAATTGAAACCGAGGAACACCTGACCCCTTCGCTCGGAAGCAGGCTTCAGGCAATGGGCCGGGCAGCGGCCGCAGGGTATCTTATCGGCCTGCACTTTGATCCCATGATACTCTATGAGGGATGGGAGCAGGGATATGAATCGCTTGCAAGACAGGTCTCCGAAGCAGTGCCGCATGAGCAAATTGCCTGGATATCCATCGGGAGCCTGAGGTTTAACCCTGCCATGAAAAAGACCATAGAGAACAACTATCCCGGCACCAGGCTCACGTGCGCGGAGATGGTAACCGGTGACGACGGGAAGATGCGTTATGTAAAGCCCCTGAGGGTGGGGATGTACAGACACATGTACGCCGTGCTGAAAAAATACATTTCCGGGAATCCGCTTACATATCTGTGCATGGAGCGGTGGGATGTGGGATGTATGGGACAGGGTATACGGCCGGCATCCTGAGTCCATCGGGCACCTCGATTACCTCTTTGCAGAGTCGCTGTACAGGAGATACGGCCTGGGTGCAGGACATCCGCAAAGAGAGACATATGAAGAATAAATATAAGCCTCTATTTAAGCGTGTTTATAAACTCCTCCACTGTGATGGCCGGAAGGGTTATGAGCTGGACAGTGCCCCGGGAGCCGAGCTCAACGGACATCTTCAGGACAGCCTCATTATTCGGTGCCTCCAGCACCGTCACGAAGTCATAGGGGCCCAGCACTGCATATTGCCCCGTTACCTTGATCCCCATTGCCTCTATTTCCCGGTTTACCTCGTTGATCCTTTCAGGGTGTTTTTTCAGGGTCTTTCTTCCTTCGTCCGTAAGGGTGCTTAATGCAATATAGACAGCCATGATACCTCCTTGTGGGCTTACAGGGTTTAAGATTTATATATTACAGTTAAGCCTGCCTGTCAAGGGGGGAGGGGGACAGGATTTCATTCTGTGCCCTGTGCACCCTCTGCAATAACTATACGAGGGCCGAGAGAAATCTTCCGGCAGAAATGACCCTTGCACCCTTGTCGCGCTTATCGACTTTGTCCTTTTTCACCACCTGATATATATATGGGATCGACAGCCTTTCCTTGAAGTAAAGGAGCGGTGATGAGAGGCCGGTGTCGCTGAGCTTTGCCTCAACGGCAAACCACGGCTTGCCGTTGATGGTCACAAGAAAATCAACCTCGCGTTTGTCAACATCTCTCAGGAAATACAGCTCCGCCCTGTATCCCTCATAATCAACTATAAAATGTACAAGTTTCAGCAGATGAGAGGCGATAAGGTTCTCAAAACGAGCCGCCTCACTCTCCACCTCGGACCAGTCCCATAAATACAGCTTGGGCTCTTTTTTGAGAGATCGTATTTTTTTTGCAGAGTATGGATATATCCTGAAACAGTAGTAGAAAGACTCGAGAATATCCATCCAGTGAGAGACGGCACGGAAACTCACCTCGAGGTCTTCCCTTATGGCATTGAGAGACAGCAGGGAACCGACCCTGGACGGCAGAATGTCGCTCAGGAGTTTCATGCTCCCGATGTCCCTTATTGCATTAACATCCAGGATATCCTCCCGGAACATGCGTTCTATCTTCTCATTATGCCAGCGCCTGAGCTGCCTCGTGCTCTGTTTGATGAAGGGTTCGGGGAAACCGCCGAAGGTCTCCAGCGCCTCCATGGAATCCTGATAAAAACCCTGCCCTATCGGTAATTCATGCTGGACAGATACGCTGTACGGCAGACCTTCCGCCTCTGCAAGGGTAAACGGATGAAGCCGGTAATAATGATACCTGCCCTGCAGCGAGTCACCTCCTCTCCTGTAGAGATCAAGCCGGGCACCGGTAACAAGGAACTTATAGATATGTTTAAGCTTGTCGTATTCGCCCTTGATAAGGCCCTTCCATTGCCGGTACTTGTGTATCTCATCAAAAATAAGCAGTTCCGCATCTCCCGGCCAGGCGGAAGCGGTAACGGCCTTTCTGTCGGCGCGGTTGTCCCAGTTGAAATACGCATGGCTTTTGAAATGAGATGCCACAAGATCACGGCAGAGCGTTGTCTTCCCTACCTGGCGGGGGCCGCCGACAAATACCATCTTGTCCTTGAGGTCTTCTATGATAAACGATGTCAGATACCTGTCTCTGACCATAAACCGATTATACAATAAATTTGCCTGAAAGCAAATTTATCAGCTTATATTTTTGCTTTCAAAACAAAATATCTCTCCATCGGTCATTCCTCCGGTCATTCAGGTTCACCGGGCTTGAGGTATCTCCGCTGGACATGTTTACCTTACAGAGGCATAGAAAATCGCTGGCCGGCAGGCTCTCCTGCCATTTATGCATATGCAGCGCAAAGGCTTAATCTTTCCACCGTGTCGCTTCGGCGTGCCTGTCGAGGAGGCGTGGCATTTTTTATTTCATTCTACCCACCGGTATTATATAAAGCGGTTCTTCCCTGTGGGACATATTCATAACCTCCTTAACCGCCTCATCGTAAAACGCGCCGATGACGACTGTGCCGAGGCCGAGAGAAACCGCCTGCA